>JACQYS010000027.1 GCA_016208105.1 Desulfovibrio sp. | reverse complement strand
GGCTCCTCACCACACAATTCGGCGGCTGCTACTGGCTGGCTCTGGTGGTAATTGTTCAAGATGCCGAGGGAGAAATCATCCCCGGAGCTGTGATGTTCGGAGTTGCCCCAGGAAATCCGTAAAAATCAACGGGCTGTTAACCTGAGCTACGGGCTGCGTCTGGAGCGTACCTACACCGATCATAGCGGCGTGTACGTGGAGGACACGTACACGGCCCGTGCCCATAGACAGGCGGACGGTGTTCAGATTGGAGTCATGGCTCACGATTTTTCCCGCGTCCTTGAGGCGGCGGATCAATCCTGCTTTGCTGAGCGGGTATGCTCCTCCCTGCGTCCTGGCGAGCTGCTGGACGGCAGCAAATGCGTTGTCAGCCAGTAGATACAGATCGTTACCGTCGATGTAGCCCACCAGAGGACCTTGGGGAATCCAGGAGGGAGATGTCTGGTCACCATGATTTCGCCAACCTTGGGTCTGGGGTGAAGACGGCTGATTGCCTTGCTTGTCCTGAAGATGTCCGTGGCCGCCTAGAATAGCAGACGCCAGGAGATCGCCGAAGCGTTCAATGGGGTCCTCATCCTGGAGGTTGCCACCCTGGCTCGCGCCAAGATCAATCAGCGCCTGCCAGCCCTTTTCCCAACGGACTTGCTTCTCGTGCGCCTGGATGAAGCCCACCTGCACGGCGAACTCAAGGTACATCTGGTATCCAATCGCCAGGCTGGCAATGTTGTCCGGGGTACGGGTGTGCGCGTTGATCTTACTTGCCGCCTCCGCGCGTAGCTGCGCGAAGAGAGTCTTCAATTGACCAGGGAGCGTACCCATCTGGCCCGCGAGGTGCTGGATGAAAGCAGCCATGACACTGGCCAGCAGCCCATTGCCACGATGAACCTGGAGGGCGCTCAAAGCCGTCTTATCCACATCGCCGGGCTTGAGGTGTAGGATAACCAAGCGAGCCTGGAGGCTATGACCGTTAGGCAGGTCCTCACCGGTGGAGACGATCATGCCGCGCGGGGGAGTCATAGGTCTCATGGAACCACCTTGATTCATGCGGCCCCTGGGAGCTAGGTTTCCTTGAGCACGGAACACTCTGTCCGCTTTCCTATGCCATGCGTTTACATCCTGCAGGGTTCCCACAGGGTTGAAGTCATCAACCACAAAAGGGATGTCCTTCAAGGTGAAGGCCTGGAGAACGAGGGCGTTGTCCGTACTGGACCAACTCCCCGGCAGACTCTTGCCATGGAACTGCGGTCCAAAGAAGCCGAGCATGACTGCGGCGCACTCGGATTTGAAGCTCCCGGTTTTACCCTCAAGGTAAAGCGAGAAGTCCACTGGAGAGACCTCCGCGAGAGGAGCACGAAACACGGCGCTGAACAGGGCGTAGGCCAGTGGGGCAGGGAGAAAGCCAAGCAGGCCTTCAGCCTTTGCCATGGCATCGTGGAGTTGCGGCTGGTTAGCTGGAACATCTGGCAGGGCGTAGGCAGACGCCCACGATCCAACATCGACCACCACGGAGGTATCAAGGCCATGGACACCGAGGGCTCCGGAACCTGTTAAAAAACGCCACACGCCCTTGTCGTTGCGCCAACCCGTGTGCTTAAACACTGTCTTGGACGGGACGCACTTGTTGAGGCTGAGGTACTTGATTGCAGCCACCATATGCGCCTGGCAGTTCGGAGTGATGATGGCGCGATGCCCGAACTGCTCATCCACCCAGGTCATAGCCGGATAATCGGCGCAAGGGATGGAGATGTCACCTAGCAGGGAGCCGTCAGCTGCCGTGCCTCGAATTCGGTAGCTGCGGTTTACGGTCAGGCCGTCATCATGAGCTTCTTCCTCAGTGATCTCTGCCACGAAATTAGCGATTTTGGTGGTGATCCCGCTACCACGGTCAAAGTATAGTTCGCCCCCCTGGATCAGGTAGTGAGAAGCGTGGGCCGCATGAGCCTGAATCATCTGGTCCAGCCTACGAACTGCCACGCCCATTTTCGCAAGAACCGCCCGGACTTTGCTGAAAAGCGCCGGGTCCTGCCTAGACATCATGGCCATGGCCGCCACAAAATCCTCGTTGAAGGCGCTCGCCGGGTTGACATGGACAGCCGTGAGCCCGCTCGCGACGTCAAGAAGGGCTTTGGTCCTATCCGGATTGCTCCCCAACACGACGGGGCTTTTCACGAAATCCGAGAAGACGCAGGCATCACAGTAGGCCGCGCCATTGAGTTGGGTGCGAATATTGTCGCAGGTGCGAGGGCCAGCGGTGATCCTTGCGTGCTCGAACTTCCTGTCGGTCTCAGACTGGCTGTATCCCGAGTGAGGGCTGCTGAGCGCATGAGCGAATTCGCGGCCATTCTCGCAAGCCGCTACAACGGAGAGCATGGCATACCACTCAGGTTCAGGGAGGGAAGCTGCGTCATCGCGACAGTGGGCCATCCAGGCACAATGCTCAAGGATCAACTTGCCATCCGCAGACGGGGAAAGCAGTGATGCCGGGCGCGGCACAACTACCGTGGGGACTTGTGTTGTTGCGGCACACACTGGACTAGCTACCGGAACGAACTGCTCGAAGTCCTCTGGAGTGTAACGACGCTCTGGTTCGTAGCAAAGGACACGTACTTCACGCAGGTTAGACGGGTCCTTCGCGTTGAAGGTGCCAGGGATGCGGAGCAAGCGAACTAGATCGCTGGTGTTATCCAGCTTCCATCCATGGCCTTGTGCTAATTTCAGCAGGGCCGCCTGCGTGTTCTTGGAGAGCGACTGAGCCTCATCGCGGTCCGCTTGGGACGCGAATACCCACGGAGAGGAGAAGAGCCAATACACCTGGAGCCCACCCCCACTGTGGATGATCAGCGACGGGGGCAGAGGGAACTCATCAAGAAGAGCCATGGCCGCGTCTTGGTCGGGTGGGAGTTCTGTTGCCTTATGCCCAGAGCCCAGGATGTCTATGTCCATCCAGAAACCGGGGATAGCTACGCAGGTATCGGCGGTGCCGCGACTGGCTGCGCCTGTCTTTTGCGCTTGGAGCCCTACCTGATGATACAAATCGTTGGGGCTTGTGCCTGTTTGTTGAATAAGCGAGCCAATCTGCGCGAATTCGTCTGGCAGGGCAAAGCTCTGGGTTGATTTGTCCGCCTTGCGCCAGATGTTGAGCGCTCCTTGAGGGGGCGGTGATCCCCAAAGCGCCGTAAGAAATTGATGAAGCTTCATTGCTTCCTCCGGAGAAGTTATTCGCTCCCTAGGGAGCGTGACGCTTCTCTTCTCAGGAGCGTGCGTGAAAATAACGGGAGGTTAGTTGAGACGATAATCTCCGGAGGAGGAATGTTTCTTTAGGTCAACGGCTTGAACTGAATCTGGTCCACCGAAGATTGGATCACCTTGTACAGATCGGATAGGCGTTTGACATCGAACAACGAGCGCTGCCCAGGGATCAGCCCCAACTGAGCCTCGAATTTGTCGAGAAACTGCTTCGTGATGGCATGAAGTGATTCTCCTGGATTGGCCACTTGCTGGTCGTATATACATAGTCCGCAGGCCCTCGGGAGGTTGGCCGCCCGCAGTCGGCCGCCTTGCTCTTTGATCGCTTGCCGAACACATTCTTCCCGTGCTTGGCCTATCTCCCGGCGTAGTTTTGCCTCTGGGTCCTGATATTTGCAGTCATAGTAGATGGCCGTAACCTCCTTTAAGATCATGTCCAGGTTCCTACCGAGGTCTATCACCAACTGTACCTTGCCGCTGCCGAGTTCCTCATGCTCGGTTGCCACGGGGCGTTGTTCATAATCTGTGTAATTGTCGAGAATGGACTCGTCACCCGCAAGGAGTGCCACAAGAATCTCCTCCGCCTCGTGACCCTCAGTATAATCCTTCGGGCTACGGCCATATTTTTCAGCAAACCCGCTTATTGCCGTGGTGATGCTCGGGAAGTGGGCGTGAATCTTGTCCCGCTTGGTTGGCTCCACTAAATCCAGGTTCGCGAGACCCTGAAGTGTCACCAAAGTGGCGAAGATATCTCCCCTGCGGTAGTTTTTGATGGGAGTGAACTGCTCCCAGATTTGGACGAAAGCGTCGTAGTCACGCCGATATCCCACGTTCCGGCGGACAAACTCCCAGAGCCAAAACTCCCTGTGCCTGAAATTTCTCTCCTCATCCGTCACTGTCTGCCCTCCTGGAGATTAACAACTGACTAAACCCTCATGAACAGCCGCCGTGCCTTCTTCTAATACGCTTAAGCACCGTGGGGGAAGCCCCGCGAGAACAAGCTTGGAAGACCTCAGGTATGACCGAACGCCCGATGACACCGAAACAAGTTGCCGAGATGCTCGGCATTGACCCCAGGACGGTCAGAAAATACGCTGATCGTCTTGGCGGTGTCGAGGTCATCCCGGGACACCTGTGGTTCTTTGAAAGCAGAATCAAGGAGATACTCGATGCCAGCATTATGCAAGCGCCGGGGCGAACTTCGTTGGCGCGGCCAGGTGAAGTTGGACAAGAAAGTGGTAGCCAGCAAGTGGTTCGGAACCGGACCACAAGGCGGTCCAGAGTACCGCAAAGCGGTGGCCTGGGAAGAGGAGAAAAAAAGACGGATGGCGACGATGCCAACCGCCACAACCTCCTTGACCCTACTCAACTGGGCCAACCGATACCTGGACTACGCCAAAGACCGTCACGCCCCAATCACGTACAAGGAAAAGGTGAAGGCCTTCCAGGAACTCATGCGGACCGCTCCATCGGCAAGCGCCGTAGAGACGCTTACGGTACCCAAGGTCTTCCAGCACCTGATGGTGCAGGCCAAGCAGAGATCAGGCAGCGCGGCCAACAAGGACCGTAAGAACCTTGCCACCGCCTGGAACTGGGGTAGGAAGTACCTCGCCGGATTTCCGGACGGGAACCCCATCCTAACGGTGGAAAAATTCCCGGAGGTGCAAAAACCCAGATATGTTCCTCCTGTTGAGAACTTCGACAAGGTTCTGGACTCGGTAGATGGCCAGGATCGACTGATGCTTATGACCTTTCTCTTTCTGGCGGCTCGTAGGGGGGAAGTCTTCAAGCTGAAGTGGTCCGATGTGGATTTCCCCAACAACCGCGTCAGGCTCTGGACCAGAAAGCGCCAAGGCGGGAACCTCGAGCAGGACTGGGTTCCACTCGCTGCGGAACTGAAGGCCGAGTTGCTTCACTGGTGGGAAGATCGGCCAATAAAAGATACGCCGTACGTTTTCGTCTGCCTGGAAAGAACCCCCTTCTGTGTGGAGCACTACGGCAACCCCTTCAGGAAACGCCTTCAGTTCATGCGCCGTCTCTGCGAGCGAGCCGGGATACCTAGGTTTGGATTCCACGCTATTAGACACCTGACAGCAACGATCCTCTATCACCGTGGCTACCCCGTTAGCGTCATTCAGCGCATCCTCAGGCACAAGAGTCCCAGGACAACGGAGATATACCTCCGCGACCTTGGGCTGGATGCCGCCAAGGAAGCATTGGAAGACGCTCTTGGGAATCGCGGCCCCGCAAAAGTTATGGTGCTCCCGCGTAAGAGTGCTGAAGCTTAAAACTAAAAAACCCCCGGTGTAGCCGCACCGGGGGTCTGGGGATATCCAGCGGGGATATCCACCTCTAGCAAATGAGGCCACTCTCTCAGTAACCTCTTAGAATCATTTGGCGTCCCCAAGGGGATTTGAACCCCTGTTATCGGCGTGAAAGGCCGGTGTCCTGGACCAGGCTAGACGATGGGGACGCAATACAAAAAAACTATTTGGCTGGGGGACTAGGATTCGAACCTAGGTTGATGGAGTCAGAGTCCATAGTCCTGCCGCTAGACGATCCCCCAGCTCGCGGAGCAGAGGTGTTAGGCCAGTTACGGCGTAGTTGTCAACCAACTTGCGCGTATTTTTTCTTTGCCCTAGTCATGATCCATGTGGATTCGGGTTCTTTCAGTACTTCTTGCGGTCCTCTTGGCCGCGTCCTGCGCGTCCCACACGCCACGTGGTGCCGGAAAAGGCACTCAGCGCCCCTACACCATCAAGGGTAAGACTTACCATCCCCTGCCCAGTGCCGCAGGCTTCAGGGAGGAAGGGTACGCCTCCTGGTACGAACCTGGGTGGTTCTCTGGAAAAATCACGGCAAATGGGGAACGTCTTCGCTCCGGAGATCTCACCTGCGCCCACAAGGTGCTCCCCATGAACAGCATGCTGCGGGTGACGAACATCGAGAACGGCAAGGAAGTTACCGTTCGGGTGAACGACCGGGGCCCGTTCGTTTCCGGGCGCTGCATCGACCTCACTCCGGAAGGAGCCAAAGCATTGGGCTTTTACGGGAAGGGGAGCGCCAGGGTCCGGCTCGCCACGGAAGGGGATGTTCCCGGCATGACCGATGGACAGTTGCCCGGCCCCTTCTTCGTACAAGTGGGAGCGTTTGCCGTACGCGATAACGCAGAACGTCTTGCAGCCCGGATGTTTCTTCGCGGCTACTCTCAGACGCGCACACAGGAAGGCCCCCAGAGCGGGCAGAACCTCTGGAGGGTCCAGGCAGGTACATTCGCAACGCTGGACGAAGCCAAGGCCGTCCAGGAGGTTCTTTCCGTCGAATTTCCCGATGCGTTCGTGTTGGCCCAATAACCTACGAGATGTCTGGCGTTCCATGGCAAGTGGGAGGCGTCCCGAGGGGCGCCATCCCAACAGCCGGGAGAGACGGGCTTACAGCACCTCGTCGGGGTTTAATTCCGCCCTGAACTTGCGGGACAGGCGGAAAACCACAACCTTGCGGGGAGGAAGGACAATGGAGTCGCTGGTCTGCGGGTTGCGACCCTTGCGAGCCCGTTTGTCGTAGGCGTCAAACTTGCCGAAACCCGAGATAAGCAGCGAATTGTCTTTTTTGACAGCCTGCTTCATGATGTCGAGCAGGTTGTCTACCAGGACTTTGACTTCGGCCCTGTTTTTCTCGGTTTTCTCGTAGATGTAGTCGACTATGTCAGCTTTCGTGAGCGTCTTCCCACTCATGGCGTCCTCCGAGAGCGTCGAGGGGTTAGCGAATTGAATCAGAGATGGAACGCGCCGTCCGGTTCATCTCTTCCTGGTCCGAGTAGCTTTTCTGGGGCCACAGGCTGAGTCCGTCGTCCCCGAACCTTGGGATCAGATGCCAATGGGCATGAAGCACCAATTGTCCCGCAGCGGCACCGTTGTTCATTCCCAGGTTCATGCCCTGTGCGCCGAGACCATCCTTGAGCGCCTGTCCGACTTTTTTTATCACGTCCGTAAGGTCAGGCGCGAGCGAGGAAGGCAGGTCCCAAATGTTCTCGTGGTGCGCCTTCGGGATAACCAGGGTATGGCCCTTGTTGATGGGGGCGATATCCAGGAAGGCAAGCACCGTGTTTGTTTCAAAAACCTTGGCACAGGGGATCTCTCCCCTGACGATTTTACAGAATAGGCAGTCGCTCTCTTTCATTGTATCCTCAGAACCGGGTTACGCTTGACGGCCTAGCCCATATAACCAGCTGGTAGCGCGGGAGAATTTTTTTTGCAAGAGGGAAGTGAAAAAGTTTCCGCACCTTTGGCACCAATGAGGTTCCTTCACCCGGCGCCAAAGGTCGTCAAGCACCGGATACTGCCGGTTTTCACACCTCAGGCCGGATGCGAGGGACATTGTATTTTTTGCGCCCAACATCTGCAGACGGGCCGTCCCCAGGCAAATATCCAGCAGGCCTTCGACTCCATGGTCCGCGACTTGGCAAAAGCCCAGGAGGGTCCCCCGGTTGAACTCGCTTTCTATGGCGGCACATTTACCGCTCTTCCAGAAAAATGGATCCTAGCCTTCCTTGAAGTCGCAGCAAGGTACAAACATCTTGACGTCGTCAGTGCGATACGCTGTTCCACCAGGCCGGACGCCACGGATGAGGCGCTCTTAAAGCGTCTGGTTTCCATGGGCCTGGACATGGTTGAACTGGGAGTGCAAACCTTTGACGAGGCGGTTCTCAAAACCGCGTGCCGCGGGCACACCGGCCAGGACACCCGCGAGGCCTGTGAGCGGATCAGAGCTGCTGGGCTGCGCCTTGGGCTGCAGCTGCTGCCGAGTCTGCCCGGGCACAGCACTGAGGCCTTCGGCAAAGACATCGCCGAGTGTGTGGCCATCAAGCCGGACATGGTCCGTCTGCACCCCTGCCTCGTGCTGGCCGGTACGGGCCTTGAACCGCTCTATCGTGTAGGAGTCTTCGCTCCCTGGTCCTTGGAAACCACCGTTAAGGAGCTGGCCGAGGCAGTGCTCTGCTTGTGGAGGGCTGGAATTTCGGTTGCCCGAATAGGGCTCGCGTTCGAGCCCGCTCTTGAGGAAGCCGTGCTGGCTGGGCCACGGCACCCTGCTTTGGGTTCCATGGTTCGAGCTCAAGCCCTACTCATGGAGATAACCTCCCGGCTGAAAGGCCGGCAAGCCAAGTCCCTGGCCCTTCCAGAGCGTTTGAGCGGCGAATTCTGGGGGCATGCCAAAGAACTGGAATCCGTGTATGAGACTCTCGGACTGAGCAGAGATTGCGTTCTCTTCGAGAACAGGGAAGACCTTTTACTTTTCGTACGCCATCATGAATGACGAATCGTATACGCTAAGGGCCCGCAGGGTGGCCACCATGGTTCCCGGCAAGGAGATTGTCCCAAACGGAGCCGTGGCCGTTCACCAGGGCCGGATTGCGGCGGTCGGCACGTGGAACGAGATGAAGAACCTCTCTCCGGCCGATGTCCGAGACCTGGGCGAAGTGACCCTCTTGCCCGGGCTCGTAAACGCCCACACCCACCTGGAGCTTTCCCATATAGGCCTGCCGCCTATGCGCGGTGAAGGATTCCTGCCGTGGGTGCGCTGGCTCATCGCGCAGCCTGTTGCCGCAGCTGACTCCGCATCAATTGCCTCTGCGGCCGATCAACTCGCCGCCTGCGGTACCGCCGCCGTGGCGGACATCACCAGCCGCAACCCTGGCCTCGTTGCCGCAGGCCTGGACGCCAGGGGAATCGATTATATCATTCAGCATGAACGCTTCGGCTACCACGAAGACAATGCTCTGCCCGTAGTCGTTACCGGGAAGTTGAGTCTGGCAGGACACTCCCTTTACTCCACGCGACCGGATTCGCTCCAAGCGGCCAAACAGTGGGACACGGCCCACGGCAAAGCTTTCTCGATCCACCTGGCGGAACATGCCGGCGAAATTGATCTCCTGGCTACCGGAACCGGCGACTTTGCCGACTTCATGCGCCAGCGGATACTCCCGCAAGAATTCATCCACCCAGGGCTTTCGCCCGTGGCCTGGGCAGACGCGTTGGGCCTTCTGGACAACCGGACCCTTGCTGTTCATGCGGTGCATGTAACCAGCCGAGAAGCGGAACTCCTGGCCAGGCGGGGGGTGACCGTCTGTCTTTGCCCGCGCTCCAACGAAATAATCGGCTCCGGCCGCGCCAAGGCAAGAATGTTTCTGGACGCTGGAGTGCCCTGCTGCCTGGGAACGGACTCCCTGGCTTCGGCCCCTGACCTTGATCTCTGGGAAGAACTCCGGGCGTTGCTGGCATTTATTTCGCTCACCGAAGTTGAAGCCCTGACTCTGGTGACTTCAGCGCCGGCCCGGGTCCTCGGGTTTGATCATCTGGGAGGATTGTTCCCCGGAGCGGCTCCACGATTTGCAATCCTGCCGGCCGACCTCGAAGCCGCACTGCGCGATTGACGCGGCAAGGAAAGGTATGGAAAATACCGCGCGCGTATACACCGGCCATCACCCATCCCAAGGAGCCATATGACCTGGCCACACAAGGATCTTCTGGATGTCTCCCAGCTCTCCAGGGCCGATGCCGTGGAAATTCTCCGGGCGGCCAAGTCGTTTCAGGAGATCAATTCCAGGCCCGTGAAAAAAGTGCCCATCCTCAAGGGCAAATCCGTCATCCTCTTTTTCGCCGAACCCTCAACCCGCACCAAAACCAGTTTTGATGTCGCGGGCAAGCGTCTCTCCGCGGACACTTTTTCTTTGCAAAAAAGCGGCAGTTCCCTGGTCAAAGGCGAATCCCTCAAGGATACGGTGCTCACGCTCCAGGCAATGAAGCCTGACGCCATCGTCATGCGCCACAACATGAGCGGCGCGGCCCAGTTCATCGCCGAACGTCTGGAGTGCGCCGTGATCAACGCTGGAGACGGATGGCACGCCCACCCCACCCAGGCCCTGCTGGACGCCTTCACCCTCACCGAACGCTGGGGCGACGTTCAGGGTAAAACAGTCCTTATCCTGGGCGATATAGCCCACAGCCGGGTGGCGCGTTCCAACGTGCGTCTGCTCACCCTGCTCGGCGCCAAGGTTCGCCTGTGCGCTCCGAAGACATTGCTCCCCTACGCTGTTTCAAACTGGAATGTTCCTGTCTTTTCCGACCTGGACGAAGCCGTTCGCGGCGTGGACGCCATAATGTGCTTGCGCCTGCAGCTTGAACGCCAGCAGGCCGGGCTTCTCCCCGACGTCCGGGAGTATTCCCGGCGCTTCTGCATGACCATCCCCCGGCTCTCCAAGGCGGCCAAGCACGCCGTGGTGCTGCATCCGGGCCCCATAAACCGCGGCTGGGAAATCGCTTCCGACCTGGCCGACGCGCACGAAAGCCTCATCCTCGATCAGGTCGCTTCGGGCGTTGATGTGCGCATGGCCCTTCTGCACCTCTATCTCACCCGCAAGGAACGCAAGGAGTAGCCCATGTCCCAAGCTGATCTCGTGGTGCGCTCCGCGGCCCTGGCCGACAATCCCCAGGCAAGCGTGGACCTTTTCGTGGCCAAGGGGCGTGTCCTGGCCCTGGTACCCACCGGGTCCAGACCATTGCCTGAAAGCGCCAAGAGTGTTGACGCATCAGGCTTGCTCCTTTTGCCAGGCCTCACCGACGTGCATGTGCATCTTCGCGAACCTGGCCAGGAATGGAAGGAAACCATCGCCACCGGTCTGGCCGCAGCGGCCAAGGGCGGTTTCGTCAACGTGATGTGCATGGCCAACACCGACCCGGTCAACGACCAGGCTAGCATAACCGAGACAATGCTGGACAAGGCCGCGCGGTCTCATCCCAAGGGACCCCGCCTGTTTCCGGTGGGAGCCTTGACTGTGGGGCTTGAAGGCAAAACCCTGGCCCCCATGGAGGAGCTCAAGGCTGCCGGATGCAAGGCCTTTTCCAACGACGGCAGGCCCGTTGCGGACACCGAGCTTTTCCGGCGCGCGCTTGAGTACGCATCTGACCTGGGCATACCGGTCATCGACCATTGTGAGGACCCTCACCTGGCCCCTGCCTCCGGAATAAACGAAGGCGTAGTCAGCGCCCGCCTGGGACTCCGCGGTCATCCTTGCGCTGGCGAGGCCATACAGGTTGCCCGGGACTGCCTCCTGGCCGAATACTTGGGCGTGCCCATCCATCTTGCGCATATCTCCAGCAAAATGAGCGTGGACGTTATCCGCCAGGCCAAGGCCAAGGGTGCCCCAGTTACAGCTGAAACCTGCCCTCATTACCTGATATTAACGGACGAAGCCTGCGAGACCTACGACACCAACGCCAAGGTCAACCCTCCGTTGCGCACGCGCGAAGACCAGCGAGCCCTGCTGGCCGCGCTGGAGGATGGAACCATCGACGCCCTGGCCACAGACCACGCTCCCCATGCCGCCCACGAGAAGGAGACTCCTTTCGATGAGGCGCCAAACGGCATTTCAGGCCTGGAAACAGCCCTGTCAGTGACCTGGGGACTGGTGGCTCGCGGTGAGCTTTCAGCCAAAGCACTGGTTTCGGCCTGGTGCGTGCGCCCGGCCGAGATATTCGCCCTGCCCCTCAACCGTTTCCAGGAAGGCGACCCTGCTGATTTCATCCTTTTCGACCCTGCGGCCAGGTGGACCGTCACCGCCCAGTCGCTGGTATCCAAGGGCAAGAATACCCCCCTTCTCGGACGGGAGCTGACCGGTCTGGTCAAATCCGTCTACGTGGCCGGGAAAAACACGCTGCTTACTCGGGAGAGTTCATGAACCAGTCTTTCAAAGACGCGGTTGGCATTTGCAAGGCCATCATACGCAACGGCTACGACGCCTATGTGATAAACGCCAGGCTCCAGCAGACCTTCATGGAAAGAGGCACCCTCCAGGAAGTCGATATCTGCACGGATGCCGATTTCGAAGAGCTTCAGAAGCTTTTCCCCACCGTGGGCCCGGAACGTGGCGAAGCCTTCGCCCAATTGAAGGAAGGCGAATCTCTTCTGCACTTCTACCACACCGATACCGCCGAGGCCTCCCACCCTGAAGAATGTCTTGTCCGCCTGACCACTCGCCTGGCCAAGAAGCTCACCGAAACGGAAGAGCTGCCTCCCAACCTGGCTTGCCCTTATCTGCCTCGCACCGAGGACCCTCAGGACGGCTTCGCGGATTTCTCCTCAGGTGTCATCCGCTTCAAGGGCATCCAGGACCAGACCCTGCGCCAGGACTATCTCCGGGCCATCCGAGCCATGCGCTTCTCCGCAAACTTCGGCCTGCCCATCGGCCCGAACTCCTGGATGGCCATCCTGCGCGCCGGGCAACGGGTGCTGGACTATGTTCCGGTCTCGGACATCATGGACGAATGGCGCAAGGTGGAAGCTGAGAACATGCATGTGTTCGTCCGGCTTCTCTATGAAGCCATGATCCTGCACGGGCTCTTGCCTGAGATCGCGGCCCTGGCCCGCATAAAGCAGAAGAAGAATGATGTTGAAGAGGAATCCGTTTTCCAGCACACACTGGCAGTCATGCGGCACTACCCTGAAGAGCTGCCGTACGACTGGTTTGGAACCCTCTCCTGCCTTTTCCACGATGTGGGAAAGCTGCACACCGCCGAGATTGTCAACGGGCAGTGGAACTTCCACCAGCACCACCGGGTAGGTGCCAAGGTGACCCGCCGTCTCCTGGGCGGATTGCGCATGGCCCACGACGAAATAGATCTAGTCTGTCACCTGGTGCGCCACCATATGCGCTTCCACTTCATGCTCACGGACAAGGGCATCCGCCGCTTCAAGAGTTTGGACGAATACCCAAGGCTTATCGAACACGCCCGGGCGGACATCAAGGCGCGCGGAGGCAACTACAAGGAATTCAACCACAACATGAAGATGCTCGACCGCACCGAGGTGCGTGAGGAAGAGCTCGAACCCCTTCTTAACGGCAAGGAGATCATGACCATCCTGGGCATTCCTCCCGGTCCGGCCGTGGGTGTTATTCGCGACGCCCTGCTTCAGGCCCAGATCGCTGGCGACGTCCAGGGAGTCGAGCAGGCTGTTGATTTTGTCAAAAAGTACTCCGCCAGGGAGCAGCTGTCCGGATGAACCAGGGCGGTCCAAAGCCCAACCTGCTTGATCTCAGTTTTCATCAGTTGGAAGATTTGGTTGTCGGCCTTGGCGAGCCCCCTTTCAGGGCTCGCCAGGTCTGGCAATGGATTTGGCAGAAGGGGGCGGCCTCTCCTTCAGAGATGACCAACCTGTCCAAGACGCTCCGCGCCCGGCTGGCCGAGGCGTCTTCCATCAACCTGCCCCAGGTATCCACCCGGCTGGTGAGTTCGGACGGCACGGTAAAATTTCTTCTCGATCTCCCAGGCGGGGCCAGCATCGAGACGGTTCTCATTCCCGAAAAGACCCACTTCACCCAATGCCTGTCCACCCAGGCCGGATGCGCCATGGCATGCACTTTCTGCCGCACCGGGCAGATGGGCCTTCAGCGCAACCTCACCCCTGGTGAGATTCTGAGCCAGGTGCTGGTGGCCAAGGCATACCTGGCAGAGGCCGGGGCGAAGCTTTCCCTGCGCAACCTCGTGTTCATGGGCATGGGCGAACCCCTGCTAAACTACAACAATCTTCTGCAGGCCATCGAATCTCTGCTCCATCCCCAAGGCCTGGATTTCTCTTCGCGCCGCATAACCGTGTCCACTGTGGGCATATCCCCAGGGATACTGGAATTCGGGCGTTCAGGACTAGCCGCGCTGGCCGTGTCCCTACACGCCCCCACCCAGGAGCTGCGCGAAATGATCATGCCCAAGGCCGCCAAGGCCCTCCCACTTCCCAAGCTTTTGGAACTGCTCAAGCGGATTCCTCTCAAGCCCCGGGAGACCATCACCTTTGAATACGTGTTGCTGGGAGGTGTGAACGACTCACCCCAGCAGGCCAGGGAACTTGTCCGACTGCTCTCTCACATCAAGGGCAAGGTCAACCTGATAGCCTACAACGAGTCGCCTGGACTGCCGTACAAAACACCAGCCCCTGCCGACGTGGAAGCGTTTCAGAAAATTCTGTGGGACAAGGGGATCACCGTCACCCTGCGCAAGAGCAAGGGACGAGACATTTACGCTGCCTGCGGCCAATTGCTGGCAGCACATGAGCTTGATGGAGAGAATCGAGGCTCAGGCGGCCAAGGCTCTCCCCTGGGCCCGGCTTTAGGCTGATTCCCCGTACCCGCAAAGAGAGACGGGAAGGCAACTCTCGATCCTCTTTGCGCCCCGTAGGCAGCAATCGTATCAGAGAGGTTTTACAGCACTAAAAAGCATTCCCATGGTCACGGGGGAACTCTTGAACCCGCTTTCTCCGTGGCACTTGGATTGGGAAAACCCAGCCTTTCCAAGCATGTCCAGGAACGCCGTTCCCGGAATGGCTCCGCCCTTTCAGGTGAACCAGGAGGCCACCATGTCTTCGGCTGACATGGGCGCCGCCCCAATGAGCATCTGATCAGCTATCTGGAGTCGCCCGCCGGGTCTGAGCACCCGGAGGGCTTCAGCCAGAGCCTTGGCCTTATCGATCACCAGATTGTAGACGCCACTTGAGATGACCAGATCGTACGAGGAATCTTCGAGGGGCAGGGTTTCCGCGTTTCCATCCAGGAAAATCGCATTGTCGACTCCCGCCAAGCGGGCATTGTCCTGGGCTTTGGCCAGCATGGCCGAGGAACTCTCCACCCCCACAGCCTGCCCCCCGGGGCCAACCAAGCTCGCGGCAATAAGTGTGTCCACCCCGCACCCGCACCCGACATCTATCACCCGGAAACCAGGGCCGGGAATCCCCATGGCGAAGGGATTGCCCACTCCGCAGAAACACTCCTGCACCTGCTTCGGCAGGTGGGCATACCAGGAGTTGTCATACCCTAATCCTGCCAACCCGCTCACACCGGTCGGGTAGTTGAACTGCCCAGGTAGGCCTGCCGCCACTTTCTCGTATTTTTCGCGTATTGCGCCTGTGATTTGCGCCCGCTGCTCACGTGTTATATCCATAGGGGTGCTCTATCGTATAGGCATCGACCAATCAAGTTTCTTGATATGACAAAATAGCCTGACCAGGTTGCCTTTTTTCCGAAACACCTTAGCCTTACCGACACGGAACACAGAGGTGAAACATGAGTATTGACTCAGCCAAGGCATATATGAAGCGGATGCGAGAAGATCCCGAGTTTCGCCGCCGCGTGAATGAATGCGACGATCCGGCCGCCAACTGGGCCTATCTGAAGGAAATGGGATTCGAATTTACCGTACAGGAATTCAAAGAGGCGCAGAAGGAGGTTTACGAAGAACACGGAACCGACCAACTCCCCAAGAAGGAGTGAAGCCTGCCTGCCGGTCAGCTTAAGTCTTGTTCTGCCTGGCAGCGCGAATCATGACCAGGAGGTCAAACCGCCCCGGTTTGACCGGGCTCTCCTTTTTCCCTATTTTTAGGTGCTTGACCAATACGTGAAAAAGGACCCCGCCATGAGTGATACCGGCAAGGAACACCTGGACTTCATACGCAGCATCGTGGCCGAGGACATCCAAAGCGGGAAACACGCTGTTCCGCACACCCGCTTCCCCCCCGAGCCAAATGGCTATCTCCATGTGGGCCATGCCAAGTCCATTTGTCTTAATTTCGGCATCGCGGGGGAATTCGGCGGTTCCTGCAACCTCCGTTTCGACGACACGAACCCCACCAGAGAGGAACAGGAGTACGTGGACTCCATCCAGGCCGACGTCACTTGGCTTGGATTCTCGTGGGGCGACGGCATGTACTTCGCTTCGGACTATTTCGGGAAACTTTATGAATTCGCCGAGGTGCTGATCCAGAAGGGTCTGGCCTACGTGGACGACCAGACCGCCGAGCAGATCCGCGAGACCCGTGGCACCCTTACCGAACCGGGCAGCAACAGCCCTTACCGCGACCGCACGGTTGATGAGAATCTGCACCTCTTCCGGCGCATGAAAGCTGGTGAATTTCCCGACGGCTCGCGCGTTCTGAGAGCCAAGATCGACATGGCCTCGCCCAACATGGTCATGCGCGACCCGACCCTTTACCGCATCCGCCACGCCCACCACCACCGCACCGGTGACGAGTGGTGCATCTACCCCATGTACGACTTCACCCACTGCATTTCGGACTCCCTGGAGCACATCACGCACTCCATCTGCACCCTGGAGTTCGAGAACAATCGGGAACTCTACGACTGGGTGCTGGACAACCTCCCCGTACCCAGCCGCCCGCGCCAGTACGAGTTCGCCCGCTTGAACCTGACCTACGTGGTAGTCAGCAAACGCCGCTTGATTCAACTGGTGAGCGAAGGCCACGTGACTGGCTGGGACGACCCGCGCATGCCCACCATCCAGGGATTGCGCCGAAGGGGGTTCACTCCGGAATCCATCCGCATGTTTGCCGATCGCATTGGCGTTGCCCGCGCGGCCAACACCGTGGAAATCGAAATGCTGGAGGCCTGCCTGCGCGAGGATTTGAACGATCGCGCCCCGAGAGCACTGGCTGTTCTGCGCCCGGTTAAGGTGGTCATAACCAACTATCCCGAGGGCCAGGAGGAAATCTTCGAGTGCCCCAACCATCCCGAAAAGCCTGAATTGGGCACACGCCGCATCCCCTTCAGCCGCGAACTCTACATAGAGCAGGACGACTTCCGCGAAGTGCCCCCCAAGGGCTACCACAGGCTTTCGCCCGGCAAAGAGGTTCGGCTGCGCCACGCCTATTACATCACCTGCACGGACGTGGTGAAGGACCCGGCCACGGGTGAGGTGACGGAGATCCGCTGCACCTACGACCCGGCCACTAAGGGAGGCTGGTCCCAGGACGGGCGCAAGATCAAGGGAACCATCCACTGGGTGAGCGCTATGCACGCGGCCTGGGCCGAGGTGCGCCTCTACGACCGGCTCTTCACCAAGCCCGACCCCATGGACGTGGAAGACGGCAAGGATTTCAAGGACTACGTCAATCCCCACTCTCTGGAGGTGATCCGTAATTGCCCGGTGGAACCGAGCCTAACGGCCGCCAAGCCCGAGCAGTTCATCCAGTTTGAACGGCTGGGATACTTCGTGGCTGACCGGCGCGACCACGGGCCGGATCGGCTGGTGTTCAATAGAAGCGTTGGTCTGCGGGATTCCTGGGCCAAGCAGGAGAAGAAGGCCTAGATCCTGGCACGGACGCGAAGCGGTAGAGGGTGTCCAGAGGGCAAAGCCCTTTGGCCGCCGGAGGCGATCCCCGGATAAACATACGCCCAAACCGTTCCAACCGATCCTCCCTGGAGGCATCATGCTTTGGGACCGCCACGACCTGGACCGTTACGAGCGCTGGCTGGCTTCGCCGCCTGGGGCTTACGCTCTTGCGCAGGAGTGCCGGCTCTTTGAATGGCTCACATCGGCTTGGCCCAGACGCGGGCGTACACTTTTGGAGATCGGCTGCGGGCCGGGGTTTTTCCTTGAATTCTTCCACCGAGGCGGTTTCGACGTCACCGGCTTCGACAAGTCTCCTGTGATGCTCGAAGCGGCTCGGGAAAGGCTTGGCGGCAAGGCGGATTTCAACCTCGGCGACGCCCACCATCTGCCCTACGATACAGACAGCTACGACTACGTCACCCTGCTCACCTTGCTCGAATTCGTCGAGAACCCTCGGCAAGTGCTCATGGAAGCGGCCCGGGTAGCCCGGAAAGGGATCCTCGTAGGCTATGTGAACCGGTTTTCCCTCTACCGTCTCTCGGCCAAGCATCACAAACTCCTGAGCCAAGCCCGTTGGTTCATGCCCTGGTCCATGCGCTCCCTTGCCAGGTCGGCCATGGGTCTGCTCCCCATCCATGAAGGCTCCGTCCTGCCCGGTCCATACTGGACTTGGAGAACAGGATTTCCTCTCTGGGGTTTGGGGCGCCTGGTGCTACCCGTACCCATCGGGGCCTATTGCGCTTTTACTGCTGATCTTACCGCCGAACCGCCGCTCACCCCCATTGCGGCCTTCGCCGGAGCCCAGCCCACAAAGAGCTTTTGACAAGTCAAGGTGTTGAGACTAACAGGCCTCTTTTGCCGGGCGCTTGCGGCCCAAGGATCTCTCATGGAAAAAATCCAGAAAATCAAAGGATTCGCGGACCTTCTGCCCGCTCAGGCCCTGGCGTTCGAACACCTTGAACGCACCGCCAGGTCTGTTTTCACTCGCTATGGCTACAGGGAGGCCCGCCTTCCTGTGCTCGAACGTACGGAACTGTTCTCACGCTCCATCGGCGAGGAAACCGACGTGGTTTCCAAGGAAATGTACACCTTCCCGGACCGCAAGGGGCGTTCGCTGACCATGCGTCCCGAGGCCACGGCCGGGATGGTTCGCGCCTATGTGGAGAACGGCCTGCATGCCCAGGAGGAGATGACCAAGCTCTGGTGCGCCGGGCCGATGTTCCGCTACGAGCGGCCCCAGAAGGGACGGATGCGCCAGTTCCACCAGATCGACGTTGAGGCACTGGGGTCGGCTTCAGCCCACCTTGATGCTGAAATGCTCTTTATGCTGGCCCATTTCCTTACGGACCTGGGCATTGCCGATCTCAATTTCGAACTTAACTCACTGGGGTGTCCGGAGTGCCGCCCGGCATATCACGCGGCGCTCAACGATTACTTCCGGGGATTCGACGCGGGCCAGCTCTGTGAAGACTGCATGCGCCGCAAGCTGACCAACCCCCTGCGCGTGCTGGACTGCAAGGTGCCCGCATGCAAGGAGCTGACCCGCTCCGCTCCGCTCATTTCGGATTTCCAATGCGCTGACTGCAAGGATCATTTTGCTACGGTGACCGGGCTACTCGATGCCGGCGGACTTGGCTACACTCTGAATCCCCGCCTTGTACGCGGCCTGGATTACTACGTGCGCACCACCTTCGAGGTGACTTCCGGAAAGATCGGCTCGCAGTCCGCCGTGGCCGGGGGCGGGCGATATGACGGCCTGGTGCGCAACTTGGGGGGCCCTGACCTTCCTGGAGTTGGCTTTGCCTGCGGCATGGAGCGCCTGGCTTTGCTCTTGGGTGAACAGGCCCCAGTGCCTCTGGATTTTTACCTGGCTGTTCTCGGTGAAAAGGCCCTTGATGCCGGACTTCTTCTGGCCCAGACCCTGCGCGCAGCTGGGTATACCGGAGAGTGCGCTCTTGCTGCCAAGTCCGCCAAAAGCCAGATGCGCCAGGCAGGAAAAAGCGGAGCCCGCTATTGCCTCATTCTCGGTGAGTCCGAGCTTGAAGCCGGAACAGTTGTTGCCAAAAACATGAGCGCCGGGAGCCAGGATACTGTTTCCCAGGCATCATTGATCGAACATCTTCGCAAGTAACCATCGGAGCACACGCCTCATGGACCAGACTATGACCCCCGACGAGACCTCCCGCGCCACAGACCCTCTTGGAGATTGGCGCCGGACCCACAATTGCTGCCAGCTGACGGCCAAGGACATAGGCGCAGACATTTGCCTCATGGGCTGGGTGCAATTTCGCCGCGACCATGGAGGGCTCATCTTCGTGGACCTTCGCGACCGGGAGGGCTTGACCCAGGTGGTATTCAGCCCGGACCACGCACCTGAAGCCCACGAGCGTGCCCACGTGGTGCGCTCCGAGTATGTGCTGGCAATCAAGGGCACCGTACGCCCGCGTCCCGAGGGGATGGCCAACCCCAACATGGTTACCGGGGAAATTGAGGTTGTTGTAAACGACTGGAAGCTTTTGAACACCTCCAAGACTCCGCCCTTCACAATAGAAGACCGCATCGACGCGGGCGAAGCCCTTCGCCTGAAATACCGCTATCTGGACCTTCGCCGCCCCAAGCTGGCCCAGAATTTCATCTTGCGCTCCAAGGCAGCCCAAAGCGTGCGCCGCTATCTGGACCGCCTCGGCTTTCTGGAAGTGGAAACCCCCATGCTCACCAAGTCCACGCCAGAGGGGGCGCGCGACTTCCTGGTTCCAAGCCGGGTGAACCAGGGGCAGTTCTTCGCCCTGCCCCAGTCCCCGCAGCTTTTCAAGCAGCTGCTCATGGTGGCCGGGATGGAGCGCTACTACCAGATCGTCAAGTGTTTCCGCGACGAGGACCTTCGCGCTGACCGTCAGCCTGAATTCACCCAGATCGACATCGAAATGAGCTTCGTGGACGAGGAACAGGTCATGGACATGGCCGAGGGTATGGTCCGCACCTTGTTCCAGGAATGCCTGGACATCGCCCTTCCCAACCCGTTCCCGCGAATAACGTATGACGAAGCAATACGTGACTATGGCTTGGACAAGCCTGACCTCCGCTTCGGCTTGAAACTCACCGACGTGACCGACATCGTCCGGGGCTGCGAGCTCAGGGTGTTCGCCAAGGCCGAGCTCGTAAAAGGGCTCAAGGTTGAAGGCGGCGAGAGCATGTCTCGCAAGGAGATCGACGATCTTACCGAGTTCGTGAAGATTTACGGAGCTCAGGGCTTGGCCTGGATTAAAATCCGCGAGAACGAGTGGCAGTCCCCCATCGCCAAGTTTTTCTCCGATGAAGAGCGTAATGCCCTGGCAGAGCGCCTTGGTCTCAAGGTGGGCGACATAGTTTTCTTCCAGGCCGGTGCCGCGGATATGGTCAATGCCGCGCTGGGCAACCTGCGCGTTCAGCTGGGCGAACGCCTTGGCCTCATTGACGACAAGGTCTTCAAGCCCCTTTGGGTCACTGATTTTCCCTTGCTCGAATACGATCCAGAAGAGAAGCGCTGGGTTGCCAAGCACCACCCCTTCACCTCGCCCAAGGACGGCCACCTGGAGGTTCTTAAATCAGATCCCGCCAAAGCCTTGGCCCGCGCCTATGACCTTGTTCTCAACGGTAGCGAGATCGGGGGCGGCTCCATCAGGAACCATACCCTGGACAAGCAGTCCGCCATGTTTGAGGCTCTTGGCATCGACGCCAAAGAGGCCGAGGACAAGTTCAGCTTCCTCCTGAATGCCCTCCAGTTTGGCGCCCCGCCGCATGGCGGCATCGCCTTCGGATTGGACCGCCTGGTCATGCTTATGGCAGGAGCCAAGTCCATTCGCGACGTTATCGCATTCCCCAAAACCCAGAAGGCCACATGCCTTATGACCGAAGCCCCCAGCTTCGTGGCCACCAAGCAGCTGCGCGAACTGAGCATCAAGCTCAGGGAAAACGCGGTCAAGGATGAATCTTAGTCTATGCCTCGCGAAATACTTAAATACCCTAACCCCATTCTTTCCCAAAAGGCTCTTGAGATTGGGGAGATCACCCCAGAGATCAAGCAGCTTGCCCTTGATATGGCCGAGGCCATGTATGAGAAACGCGGCATTGGTTTGGCAGCGCCCCAGGTCGGTGAATGTTGCCGCCTGATCGCTGTGGATGTGTCCGGACCTGACGAGCGCACAGACCTCAGGTTTCTGGTCAATCCCGTCATTGTTTCCCGCGAGGGAGAAGTCGAGGATGAAGAAGGCTGCCTTTCCGTGGCTCAGTTCCGGGCCAAGGTGAAGCGCTCAGAGAAGGTCGTTGTCAAGGCCAAGGATCTTGACGGCAATCCGGTCGAGATCGCCGCTGACGATGTCATGGCTGTATGCCTTCAGCACGAGATCGACCACCTGGATGGCGTTCTCTTTATCGACCGGATCAGCCGCTTGAAGCGCGCCCTCTACGACAACAAGGTCAAGAAATGGCTCAAGGCCAGGAAGGCTGACGGTTGAGAATCGTCTTCATGGGTACCCCGGACTTCGCCGCAACCACGCTGGCGAGAGTTCTGGCTTCCAAGTCCCACGAAATCGTGGGGGTATACTCCCAGCCGGACCGGCCTTGCGGGCGCGGCCACAAGTGCACCCCGTCGCCGGTTAAGGTTCTTGCCTTGGAACACGGGCTGTCGGTGTTCCAACCGCTCAACTTCAAGGATCCGGCCGCTGTTGCCGAACTAGAGGATCTTAAGCCCGACGTTCTTCTCGTTGCTGCTTATGGGCTCATTCTGCCCAGCTCTGTTCTCGATATTCCGAAGCTTGGCCCCTGGAACGTGCATGCTTCTCTTCTTCCCAAATATCGGGGTGCTGCGCCCATACAGAGGGCAATACTCGACGGTGCTTTAGAAACCGGCATCACCATTATGCGCATGGAAACCGGCCTGGATACAGGGCCGATGCTTCTTAAGCGTTCCATTTCCATCGGTCCTGATGAAACCGCTGGGTCTGTTCACGACCGCCTATCAGAACTTGGCGGCCAACTCGCCTTGGAGGCGCTCTCGCTTTTGGAGCATGGACCGGTTACCCCTGAACCTCAGGTCGACTCTCAGGCAACTTACGCCGCCAAACTGACAAAGGATGATACCTTGATCCGATGGGACCAGACCGTCTTGGAAGTCCATAATCGGATACGCGCCATGTCCCCTAAACCAGGCGCCTTCTTTACCATGTCCATTCCTGGCGGAAATCTCCATATTCGGCTCCAGACGCTTCCTGGAGTCTATTCGCATGGCCTTCCCTCTGACACGCCTCCAGGGACAATCCTGGGGCTTTCTGGCGGGGCTCTTTGCATAGCCTGCGTCGATGGGGTCTATAGACTCTCTTCGATAAAGCCGTCCGGTAAAAATTTCATGGATGCATCGGCATTCTCTTGCGGGTATTTGAGCAAGCTCGACCCTGGGGCACCTCTCGTCTGCCCGCCACCTGATGATCTTATCAGTTCATAATTTTTTGTCCCAAGCCCTCAGGTTGCTTTTCATCGCAAACCGATTAGGTTGAACATAGAATGGAAATCGTCGAGTCCTCCAGAAAACGTCTATTTATAGGCCTCATCGCAGCCTCTTCGCTGGTGGTCTGCGCTGCTCTCACTTTGCTTTGGGTAGTCCCGACCATCGGCCTCGAGAACATCCATCCCTTGGCCTCCACCCTTTGGGGAGCAATTGTCGCTGCCATCATGATTCTTGTGGGCTGGGCCAGCCTTGGGCTTGCTCTTTCGGTAGCAGCTGGGCGCACTTTGCCTCTTACCAAACGTCTGCGCGGCGTTACCATCAAGCTCTTCCTTCCCCTGATGATCATACTTGCCCGCATCTTCGGTATTTCCAAGGAACGGGTTCGCAACTCCTTCATCAAGGTGAACAATGAACTCGTGCTTGGCGAAGGTCAGAATTTCAGGCCGCACGAAATCCTTTTGCTCTTGCCTCACTGCCTGCAGTCCAGCAGATGCTCCGTTCGACTCACGTACGATATCAATAACTGCAAGCGATGCGGCCTCTGCCCGGTAACCGGGTTGCTGGCACTGTCCGAAGCCTATGGCGTTCATATGGCAATCGCCACTGGCGGTACCATTGCCCGCAGAATCGTGGTCCAGAAGCGGCCTAAACTCATACTCGCGGTTGCCTGCGAAAGAGACCTCTCCAGCGGCATCCAGGACACCTATCCTCTTCCCGTCTTCGGTGTTCTGAACGACCGGCCGCATGGCCCATGCCTGGACACACATGTTCCTCTTGAACAGCTTGAGCATGCCTTGCGCCATTTTTTGCAGGTTGAAGCCGCACCTGTGGTAATTCTTCCCCGGCTGAACTCTACAGTCCAACTCCTTAAGTGACCTCTTCACCCTTTCCCATACCGCCCTCGCGCGCGGCAGCCCTGACGGCGATCGAAAACACTCTTCCTGTGAACGGTAAGCCTGGTCAGGATCTACAGGGGGCTTTGGACAACGCTCTTCGCTCTCTTGCTGATCCTCGCGACAAAGGACTCGCGACCGAGCTTGCCTACGGTTATTTTCGTCTTAAGGGTCGAATGGAGCACCTTGTTCGTGCTCATCTGGATAAGCCTGAAAAGACCAACCCTCTCATCGTTCGTATTCTCGCACTTGCTGCTTATGAACTTACCGTTCTTACCGGCATTCCTTCTTTCGCCAGTCTTTCTTGGGCTGTTGATGCGGTAAAAAGCCGCTTCGGGCAGACGCAGGCTAATGTGGCGAACGCCGTTCTTCGCCGTATTCAGGCACTTGGTGTAGAAGCTTCGCAGCAGTCATTTTTCGAGTCCTCCTCACACTCCAAATTGCAGGCAATTTGCGCCTGGTATTCATGCCCAGTGTGGCTGTATGAACTCTGGGCAAACGAATATGGAGAGCAGGAAGCAATAGAACTCATGGGGACCCAGCTCTTGCCCCCCATCAACGGCGTCCGGTTCAATTCGGCTCACCCTGAGTCCCAAACCTTTTTTGAGACCTTCACATTTGGCAGGAATACCATCTTTGATCAGTATCCCTGGGCTGGTTTTGCCCCAGGAGACACGAACCCTCTGCTGGTCGACGTAGTCAGGCTGGAAAGTGAAGGAGTGCTCAGTCGCCAATCCCCTGCAGTAGGCGACATCCTTCATCACCTTGGCTATCAGACCTGGCCTGGTCCCATCTGGGATGCCTGCTGCGGCAGGGGTGGCAAAACTATGGCCTTGTTGGAACGCAATGCTTCACGTGTGCTTGCTTCTGATCCCAACAGGCGTCGCCTGAAAGGGCTTGCAACGGAATCGGCTCGGCTTGGGTTAACTCGACCTTCCTTTTTTGCTGCTGATGCCTCTCGCCCTCCATTGAGCTCATATCAGGGCACTATTCTCTTAGATGCTCCTTGCTCAGGACTCGGCGTCCTTTCACGCCGACCCGACGCCAAATGGAAACGTACCAGGAAAGATATCGAGAATTTGGTAGTGATTCAAAGAGGCCTGCTCTCCTCTTGCGCCGCCCTTCTCAGACCTGGTGGTCGTCTCGTCTACATGACGTGCACCATGACCCCACAGGAGAATGAACAGCAGGACGCTTTTCTTCAATCTTTGGGTCTTACATGCGTAGAGATCGCCAAACCTCAATCAGGAGTGAGGCTGCGAGAGTTTTTCTGGGGAGGTGTTTGGGCTAAATAGGTTCGTAATACGGTTTGATGTCTCTTTTGAAATCAATGTCCTGAGATACTTCGCAAGTCTTTGATCCTGTCTTCCGTCATCTGAGCTTCCTGGACCTTTAGCGCATACGGTGCAAGCGTCTGATCCGTAACGGTCTTCATGGCCAGCTTGCCTTCAGCTTCCCGCCAGCGCATCCAGGCGTCCTGCGCTTCCTTTAATATCTTTACGAATTCTTTGTCCTCGGAATCAAGCAACGCTCCATATACCTCGGCAATCTCACGCTCAGCTGCGCGCAATCGTAACGTAGCGCACTCGTTCATTTCCTGCACCGTTCCCGGACGATCGCAATTTTGTGCGGTTGCGGGACTGCTGAGCATCATGAGGTTCAGAACCGCTGCCGCAAACACCATTCTAATCATCAAGCTCACCTGGCTTGTTTCGCATTCCAGTATTCAGATATGCCCTGAGCCTCTCAAGGTGGTCGTTGTTATCAGCCAACTCCATGTACCTTCGAACGAAATCCTCAATTTTCTCTTCAGGGATGATATATTCGCCGTTTGGCCCCCTGCGCACGTACTGAAATTGTTCTGATATACTGTCGTCCGAGCAGCAGCCCTTTCCTTTCGTCCTGCACGGGCTCATATTATGTCCTCCTGCTTTTTAATTCTTATCTTCTCGACTACTTTCTCATAATAGCCTTTTTGTTCTAGTTCCAATTGCCTTTTCCCATTGCGACTCATTCTGAACTCGATTACTGTGAGTTTGAGCATCTTCCTCACATTTTTACGTTCTTCCGGGTTGTGCGCCAGCATGTTTTCCAATGACGTGATTTTTTCCGGATCGATGGCATTAGACCCATCGTCCAGGTACCCTCCATTTTTCAGAAGCGTATATGCCATTCTGAGGTCCGGCGGGATGTTCGCTTCTGCATACACATCAAGCGGTTTCCCTTTGCATGGAAGGTCGTCAAAAACCCCTTGTTTCATGGCTTCGCGGATTCGTTGTTCCGCTATCAGGGTAATGGCTTCTATCACTTTAAATTTCTCGCCTGACCTGCTTCGCCTGCCACCGCCATAACCCACGCACCCACTTCCGCGCTAATACCCGAGAGGGCATTGGCGCATGCTTCGGCAATGGACTGTGCGTCCAATTTATTTATCTGCTGCTTGCTGGCAAACTCTCTTGCTCCTACCAAGCTCACATTTTTTCCATCCCAGAGCTGGCAATTTATTGAGACGTTCATCGTCAAATTCTGTTCTTGCACTTCAAAAGCAGATACCGTTCCTGTCAAACTGTATGCCGCCTCGGTGGTGGAACGAGTTGGCCACGCCGCAGCCAGCATAGGCGTGCAATTAAGGGCACTCGCCATCGATTGCTCGAACATCTTTGCGGGTGTTGCCTCCCAATACCAACGCAGGCTCGGGTTTGACACCCGCCCCCTCGCCAGCATCACCGCCTGCCTGTCCAATGCGTCTGCGGATTTGAACGGCCGTACCGCCACGACGGTGGCGGTCTTGCTCGGACTGATCACTCCCCCGCAGTCTCCTCCGCTGCTCACTTTGAGATATTCTTCAACCGGGCCCGGTTTGCCCAGGCACCCCCCTAGCGCGACTAAAGAAAGACCCAGGGCCAGTATTAACTTCATGGCTTGCGCTCCCGCGGTTGGCTGATAACTTCCCAGGGCCGTTCTCGAAGCCTTGCGGCCAGATGTTTCAGATCCGAACTCAGATGTTCCACATTGGCTAGAATGTCCTCCAACTGGGCTTGGTCATACCTGACGGCCTTGTGGACCGTATCTGTCAGGACTCCCACCTGCTTCACCTCACTGCGTATATCGCTCAAAGTCGTCTCCAGCTCCTTTTTAACAACATCAACCGCTTGCTCCATTCCTCTCAAAGTGCGCGAGGCGGTTTCCGCAGCCTCCTTGCCACTTATTGCTAGACCGGTAAAATCCGCTCTGATTTGGCTAGCGGTTTTTCTTAAATCTTCCACCATTGCTGGAGCTTTCGAAAGGAGTTCTCCAATTTTCGCTGAATTCTCACCGGTCAGCACCTGCTCCAGGCTTGCCGCAATACGCTCCAACCTGGGCCTCAAGTCCACAAGGATCTCTCCGGCGAGTCCTGCTAATTGAGAAATGTCCACTGTCTCAATGGACGCAATGTAACTATTAGGAGGCAACGGATCGCCCAAATCACCCTGCGGGTCGAGAAAAACGTAATAATCACCCACGAGCCCCTTCTGGGCAATCCGGGCCATAACTCCTTGGCGGATTTCAACTGTGTTGTTCAGGCCAACCACCACTCTGATCATTCTTGGATCATCCTCATCTACTCCGATGGAGATTATCCGCCCGACATCCAGTCCGCCGTATTTCACCGGGCGGCCAGCAGACAGATCCTTCACGCTTTTAAAGCGAATATTGTAATAGGTCAGGTTTTCCCAGAAGCGATACCCCCCCAGGACAACCACAAACGTCCCCAGTACGGCCAGACAGACAGCCAGAGCAACACTGGCTTTGATCGTGTCTTTTACGTGTGCGTTTTTGGAGAACACCTGGACCTCATTAATTACGATATGTAATACGTTTTATATGTGTATTGCCCGTGAAGGACGACGATTGAGGAATTGCTTCAGAAAGTCATCCTCGGTCTCTTTCAAATCTTCAGGCTTTCCTTGAAAAACCGCCTTTCCCTTATTCAAAACCACCACATGATCAGCTATCGTGAATACACTTTGAAGATCGTGCGATACAACAATTATCGTCATTTCAAACGCTTCTTTTAGCTCGAGGATTAACTGATCGAGATCTGCGGCCGTTATCGGGTCTAGTCCAGATGTCGGTTCGTCACAGAGAAGAATTCTCGGATCAAGAGCCAGAGCTCGGGCCAACCCCGCTCTCTTACGCATCCCCCCCGACAGTTGATTTGGGAAGAAATCCATGAATGGTTCAAGCCCAACCAGAGACAACTTCAGCCGCACAACCGTCTCAATTATTTCCTCATCCAAGCTCGTATGCTCTCGAAGCGGCAGAGCGATGTTCTCACACAGGGGTAATGAACCCAACAGCGCACCATCCTGGAACAGAACGCCCATTCGCTTTCGGATTTCCCTTAAGTCATCACCTTTAAGGGCATACAGATCTGAATCACCAAGCCAAATTCTACCCGAAGTTGGAGTGAGAAGCCCGAGGATGGTCTTCAGTAAAGTTGACTTCCCCCCCCCTGACCCCCCCAAAATAACGCTGATTTTTCCTGCAGGCAGCGTGGCTGTTATATTTTGCAATACGGCCAAGGTGGCATACCCAAGCGATATGTTCTCAAGGCGTATATCTGGAGCCTGGTGTGTTTTGGTCCAGCTAAGAGTCATCGTATTATCTGGAAATGTAGGTCAGTGCAGTGAAAAAAAGATCGAGAAGCACGATGAGGAAGATGGATTGAACCACAGACCGGGTCGTTCTATGTCCAACGTCCAACGCTCCCTCCCGCGCCAGATATCCCTGCCAGCACCCTATGAGGGTTATGGCCAAGCCGAAGGCCAGGCTCTTTATCAATCCTGAAAAGAGAATACGCAACGTTATGAAACTTGCGGTTTGTTCGTAATAGGTTTGGGCCGTTATCCCGAGCGCCATTACTGAAAATATCCCTCCAGACAACACCCCGGTGAAATCTGCCCAAAGAGTAAGCATGGGTGCCATAAGAACCATGGCCAGACATTTGGGCCAGACAAGATAACGAACCGAGTCAAGCCCCATGACCTCCAACGCGTCAATCTCTTCTGAAATTTTCATAGTCGCAATTTCAGCAGTGAAGGCAGCGCCTGCTCTACCGGAGAGAATCAATGCTGTAAGCAAAGGGCCCAGTTCAGCGACGATACTGATTCCAACAAGATTGGCAACATATGAAAGCGCGCCAACTTTCTCGAGTTGCGCTGCGGCCTGGAGTGCCAGAATCACCCCTGTGCAGGCTGCAATGGTGCTGACTATGGGCAGTGAATCTGCGCCTACCCAGGCGAAATGCCGCCAGGTTTGCCAGCTCATGTATGGTTTTTTGGAAAATGGTCGGCGTAAACAGCCGAGAAGACGGTTGACCAGCCAGATGAATTGATCGAATTCGCTGGCCACTGTGAATCCTTAAATCCCGAATAATTCGCCGATCTGAGTCAAGGTGAAAAGCTTGTTCACTTGTGCTGACACAGCCACTATGCGTATGTTTCTATTGAAATTTTTCAGATATTTACGAACTTCGATGAGCACGGCAAGACCTGAGCTGTCTATGTAGGATAGATTTGAAAGATCGAGCTGCATATCGCCTGCGAACGAACTTGAAAACTCTCTAAGCCACTGACGAACATCCTGGGAGTTGGTAAAATCGACTTCACCCTGGAGAGTTGCCAAGCCTGTTTCCGGGCTGCCTTTTGCTGTCCAGGCTGTGCTTTGCTCATCCGCCATATACAGTTACCTCATTCAATGTTGAGCCAACTTTCAATTTTCGGGAGCGAGATTTTTCGAACAGCTTCTTGAAGACTTTCCGGCGTAGCTGCGGCTGTACCTACCTGACCAACTACAATTCCAGCGGCATAGTTTGCCAGAACACTCGCTTCCACCAAGCTGAGCCCTGCTCCCAGAGCGAGTGCAAGAACTGAAATAACCGTATCTCCAGCTCCTGTAACATCAAACACGCTCTGGGCCACAGTCGGCACGTGATACACTTTTCCAGGTTTTTCGAAGACCGCCATCCCATCTGCTCCCAAGGTAATGCACACATGGCTGCAACGCAGCTGCTTGAACAGGGCATGGCCCGCCTTGATTACCGCATCCTTCCCCTTGGCTTGAATTCCGGTAATTTCGCCCGCCTCCTTGGCATTGGGCGTGAGGACGTCCATTCCGGCGTACAAACCGGCATTGATTACCTTTGGGTCCACAAGAACTACTATGGGCTTGTCTGAAGAGGTTTTCAATTCGTGGATTGTATCCAGCAAAGCCTTGCAGACAACACCTTTGCCGTAATCAGACAATACTATGACGGTGTGCTGGCGTGACACTTTTCGAACGATGCTTTCAAGAGCTTCGAGGCTTTGCCCCTGCAGTTGCCGGACCTCTTCCCGATCAACCCTGATCATCTGTTGATTGCGTGCGATAATCCTGGTTTTGATGGTAGTCATCCTGCTCTTTTCGACTACGAGATTACCGCGCAACCCCTCCTTGGCCAAAAGATCCTGCAAAACCTTCCCTGGATCATCCGCACCAATAACGCTTATGATTTCCGGGTCTCCACCCAATGCCGCAATGTTTCGGGCCACGTTACCCGCACCGCCAAGCAAGTGCCTTTCCTTGTCTACGCGCACTACAGGAACCGGAGCCTCAGGAGAGATTCGTTCGGCATCCCCTGAAAGATAATGGTCAAGCATTACGTCCCCGATCACTAAAACAGGAACGTTTGCGAGGCGATCTATCATCGCGGATAAAAGAGATTTATCCAGCGCCTTAGGCATCATCAACGCCCCATGCCTCCACAAGCGCCTTTAATTCCTCTGAGGTTGCATATGAAAATGTGACCTTGCCGCGAGACTCATCTCCGCCAATTTTGACGTTGGTTTTGAATTTCTCACGCAATTTACTCATCAAATGAGTCATTTCTGTTGGCAGAGGAGTTTTAGTTCTCTTACCAGGTTTCGGGCTATGGGCCTGCAAATTTCCGTGCGGGAGATCTCCATGCTCTTTCCAGTGGCTGGCCATGTCCTCGACCTCTCGTACTGACAGACCCAAATCCACCACCCTCTTCCACAATTTGTCTTGGATACCTTCATCCGCGATGGAAAGCAGAGCCCGGGCATGGCCAGCCGAGATTTCGTCCTTAAAGAGGCTCTGCTGGATGTGCTCAGGTAACTGTAGGAGGCGCAGACTATTCGCCACAGATGATCTGCTTTTCCCAACTTTTTGTGCGAGGGCTTCCTGATTCATGCCAAACACATTGGACAGTTGATCAAGACCCTTGGCCTCTTCCAACGCATTCAAATTCTCTCTTTGCAAATTTTCAATGAGAGCGAGCGCAAGGCTTTGTTCGTCGGTAACATCGCGTAAAATCGCTGGAATTTCGCTCAAGCCAGCCAATTTGCTCGCCCGAAGCCGCCTTTCTCCTGCTACGAGCTCATACTGTCCACGTCCAGTCGAACTCTCCCGCACCAGAATTGGCTGCAGCACGCCCTGCTCTTTGATTGAGCTGGCAAGGTCTGCCAATGCCTGCGGATCGAATTCGAGACGTGGCTGCCTAGGATTCGGGTGAACATTCTCCAGTTGCACGAGGAGAACCTCAGGGTTTTCACTGCCAACAGATATGCCTTTGAGCAGGACATCCAGCCCTCGCCCTAAACCTTTCGCTCCAGCCATACCTAAATCCTCCTGGCCGCTCCAGTCGCAGCTTGACATCAGTCTTGAACTCCTTACCCTCTAGCACCGCAAGAAAGCAACCGCCAGCATTTGGCTCACCTGTTCATTAGGAGGTTTTAGCCACCGTGTTTACCGATCATTTTCTTCCCTTGTACGACCAGGAAAAAAGATTCATTGGCGTTTTCCTAAGCCCTGCCCTGTGGGCAAAGGCCGAACCAATCATTTCTCCAGCAATTGACAGAGCGCTTGAGGAGCTCGATCCTTCACTTAAGAAAGAATCCGCAGAACCAATGAATGATTGGGAAGCTCTCGCTCAATTCTGGGACTTTCAATATCCCTTGCCCAAAGATGTCTCTTGCGACCAGTGCGGAAACGAAACACCAGACTGGATGCAGGACACACCCAGAAAATTCAAACTTCGCTCGGCTACTATCGGAGGTTTGGTGAACTTTGAATGCCAAACCTGCAACGCCCGAATATTGAAAAAGCACTTTAAGAAACATGTTGATGTTGAGTGTCGTCCTTTCATCAAAAAATAAAAGGCAGGAGCCAACAGCTCCTGCCTTCCAATTAATGAATCATAACCCTAACTAAGCTGGCACGCGGCAAACGACCTCTCTGGCCAATCCGAGATATGCCTCTGCCCCCTTCGACTTTACATCATAGGCTATCACAGACAACCCGTGGCTCGGAGCTTCAGAGACCCTCACATTTCTCGGGATGATGGTCTCGAAGTGATGCTTAGGGAAACACTTTCGAATCTCACGCTTCACATGCCTGTTCAGCTTGTTCCGCCCATCGTACATGGTCATGACGACACCCAAAAGATGCAGCCGCCCATTGAACCGCCGCCGGACCAGCTCAAACGTCTTGAGAAGCTGTGCGACACCTTCAAGGGCATAATACTCGCACTGGAGAGGCACCAACAGCTCGGTAGCTGCGCACAGGGCATTGAGAGTAACTAGGCCGAGAGATGGGGGGCAATCCAAGAGAATAAAATCATATTTTTCACCAAGCACACCAACTACGTCTTTTAAAAAGCTCTCCCGCCCCTGCTTATCAACAAGCTCGATGTCCGCCGCCACCAGATCTGACGTAGAGGGCAATACGTGTAGATACGGAAAAGACGTCTCATACACCGCATCCCATGCTTTCTGCGGCTCATACAAAACGGAGTAGAGATTTTCCAGGACCTTTTCGGGGTAGATGCCAACGCCGCTTGAAGCATTGGCTTGCGGATCGCAATCAATCAGAAGAGTTTTTTTTTCCATCACAGCCAAGGAGGCGGCCAGATTCACTGCCGTTGTGGTTTTACCCACCCCCCCTTTCTGGTTGGCAATAACGATGCATCGGGCCATAGAAGCAGACCCTCCGGGTTTCGGGATTGTTTCACGTGAAACAATCTTAAGATTTGTAGGTGCGATGGCAATAGTCCTGGGCGTCTTGCAAAGAGTCGATCAGGCGAATGGCATCCTCGAGCTTGCCCTTTTTAACGGTTTGCAAAAGCTGATTTGCCAAATGAGCGAAGTCTTCGGCCTCGCCAGCCCAGACATCATCGGCCTGAACGTGGAGCTGTGTAGAAAGGCGGGCAAATTGATTAACAAGTTTCTCATCAGGAATTTGTCCGTCTTGAGCAGCTTCAAGAATCACCTTGAAAGAATCATCAAGAGCGCGTTTTAAGGCGAGGAAATCCATCTCCAGGTACCTACGTGGGATTAATGATGTGAGAAATTTACTGGCTTTAGTAAGGAAGCCTCGACCTGGTGTCAAGGGTATCAGGCATTGTAATATTCTTTATACCAGGAAACAAAGTTCTTGATGCCAATTTCAATAGGCATTGATGGCTGAAAACCAACATCACGTACAAGGTCATCAATGTCTGCATAAGTAGCTGGCACGTCACCTGGTTGCATGGGCAACATAATCTTGTGCGCTTTCTTTCCTAAAGCATTTTCTAACGCTTCGATATACGTGGTCAGTTCTACCGACTTATTGTTCCCAATATTATACAACCGGTACGGGCAGAGGCTGGTGCCTGGATCAGGAGAATGGCCTGACCAGTCATGGTTGGGCTCAGGAATCTTGAGAGAGGCGCGAAAAACGCCTTCAGCAATATCATCAATATACGTGAAGTCTCGGCGCATTTTCCCATGGTTGAAAACCTGGATGGGGCGGTTTTCAAGTATAGCCTTAGTGAACAAAAATAAAGCCATGTCAGGCCGTCCCCATGGTCCATACACGGTAAAAAAACGTAGCCCGGTGGTAGGAAGAGCATATAAATGGCTATAGGCATGCGCCATCAGTTCGTTAGACTTTTTTGAAGCGGCATAAAGGCTGATGGGATGATCGACATTCGAATGAATAGAGAAAGGCATGTCAGTGTTTAAACCATAAACGGAACTTGAAGAGGCATAGACCAAATGCTGGATTTTATTCTGCCTGCAGCATTCAAGAAGATTAGCAAACCCTACGATGTTGGACTGAATATACGCATTCGGGTTTTCGAGACTGTAGCGTACTCCAGCCTGAGCAGCCATGTTTATAACATGAGTGAAGTCGTTGTTTGCGAAAAGAGATTCCAGAGAATCACGATCAGAAAGATCAATTTTTACAAAAGTAAAATGATCAAATTTCTGGAGAAGGCGAAGACGGTCTTTTTTTAAGGCTACAGAGTAATAATCGTTTAAATTGTCGATGCCGATTACTGTGTATCCCTTCTCAAGAAGTTTTTTGCACAGGTGAAACCCAATAAAACCGGCAGCACCGGTTACAAGAAATTTCATGAAGCGCCTCTGAAATGAGCCTTATGCGAGATTAAAAAGAAGGAAAACCTGAAGAATGTGGATAAAAAATAAGTAGAGTCCATAGTCTTTGTCAAGCTGAGGTAGATCACGTTGCGTTTAGTAAGGAAGGCCGCAGATTGAGAGAAAATGATTCCAGGTCGTCTGAAGAAAAACTGCATAATGTTTCGGGTGATGGAGCAGCTACAACGCGAACATGGGAAAGATCCTTTGCTGAAGAGTGGACTAAAGCACGTATCTTTTCAGCAAAACAATCGTCTCCGAAAATAATAAGGGAGGTGGGAACATGCGATAATATAAGCTCAAAAAAATGTTCGACATGGGTAGTTAGATTGTTTTCAGCAGGCAAGGTATAAGGGAAAAAACCGATAAAACCTTTGGGGAGATCCATATAGCGGATCATGGAACGCCAAAGATCGCCGCGGGCACGGCTGGCATTACCTGTAAGATCAAAAATTAGATCACTGTAGGACCAAATGGATCGAGCTGTAATAGGAAGTTTAGAAAGAAAATCGAACCACGGAGATACAGAAAGAAGAGTATCACGAGGAAGTTCTGGAACAGATGAAAGTACAGATCTGATACCGGCGTGATAAAGAACACGCAGATGTTCGCTCAGACCAAAAGATGGGTCATCCACTCAAGAAGTCTCCAAGCCACTTCGCATTTTGATAATGTGGGCCATTGTTCAGAACGGCCAAAAGAGTCGACAACAAAAACTTGATTTGTGTGCGATCCGAAACCGCTACCGCTTGAAACAATAGAGTTAGCAACCATGACATCGCAATTTTTATCTTTAAGCTTCTGCGCGGCATAGGAAGCGAGATCAGAAGTTTCAGCACAAAAGCCTAAAAGTTTTTGATGAACTGTCTTGGATTCACCAAGAGTGCGAAGGATGTCGGGATTTGCTGTGAAATCTATCTGAAAGTTATTTTGTTTAAGAGAAGATTTTTTAAACTTTTCATTGCCTTGATACACCGGAGAAAAATCAGATACTGCGGCGGTCATAAGAGCGATGTCTTGGGAGCTCCAGAGGTCGACACAGGCGCTAAACATCTCCCGAGCAGTCTGAACAGGTATCAAACGAATAGAATCAGGAAACCAGAGATTCACCGGGCCGTGAACAACTGTGACATTGGCGCCTCGAAGCCAGGCGGCAATTGCCAAGGCAGCTCCCATGATGCCGGTGGATGGGTTGGACCAATACCGCGCAGGGTCGAAATATTCACGAGTAGGGCCAAGACTAACCAAGACTTTGGTGCCAGCCATATCCTGTGCAGTAAGCAACCGCAAAACGTGGGCAGTTATATCAGGAAGCGAAGCCAGCCTCCCCTTCCCTATTTCGCCACAAGCCATCATGCCGCTGGCAGGTTCGAGCACGGTCAAGTCATGTGAGCGAAGAGTATCTACATTGGATTGGGTCGCTTTTGCGTCCCATAAGCGCGGGTTCATGGCAGGCGCTAAAAGCACTGGCCCAGAAAAAGCCAAGGCTTGAGTAGACAGAATCTCATCAGCGATACCATGGGCTAATTTAGCCATAATGTTGGCCGTTGCAGGAGCAATAACCAGACATCGGGCTTCCTGAGCAGGTTCGAGATGTCCAAAAGCACTGTCCGCACCGCCCCACATGTTTGCATACACGTGTTCAGCCCCGAGAGCTTCGAACGAAAGGGGGGTAACAAACTGGGTAGCGGCTTTGGTTAGGGTGACTCCAACAACCAACTCAAGCTCATGAAAAATCCGTAAGAGCTCAAGAGCCTTGTAAGCCGCAATGCTCCCGGTTACTCCCAATTGAACGCGGGAGCCGTGGTGTATGGGAAACTTCAAATGTGATGGCAGCATGGGTCAATCATGCGCGAGGTAAGCGCTGCTGTCAAAGGGTGGGAAAATATAAAATGAATTGGTTAAGCATCGAGAGCCTCGGCCTGATCGCTGGATGCATGACCACCAGCGCTTTCATCCCTCAAGTGGTTAAAACGTATAGAACCAGATCCGTGAAAGACATTTCACTGCGGATGTACGTTTTCTTGTGCACTGGAATAACGCTTTGGATCGTGTATGGTTTCTTAATCGGATCAATCGCAGTAATAGCTGCAAACATCGCAAGCCTAACCCTGACGGCCTCTATTCTTGGCATGAAGATCGTTTTCCATAATCATTCACCAAGGGGATAACAAAGCTAAAAAGAATTCTAACTTACTTGTTGAAAGACAAAGCTGAAACGGATTCGCGAGTCATAAGGCCTTGGGAAAGTACGTGCTGTATTGCTGGAATGAAAAGATCAATCTTTGCTGCGGTATCAATGATTTCAATGATTATGGGTAAGTCTTCGGAAAGTCGGAGAATTTTAGCAGTATGGATTTCGCTGTGCCCGCCAAACCCCATCATGCCCCGTAAAACCGTAGCCCCGGCTAGGCCATGATCATGGGCGGCCTTGACTATGTGCTCAAAAACAGGTGATCGCTCAAAGCGATCAAACTCGCCGGTATAAATACGTAATCGGTCTAAAGTGCACCAATTCATGTCAAATAGTCCTCCCAATGAGAATGCCTAAGAAAAGGGCAGCAAACCCGGCAATGTTTTGACCAATGAGATTCGCAGCAACATAAAGCCACTGACCATCAAGAGCCAATTGGGACGACTCGAAAATGTACGTGGAGAAAGTAGTAAAGGCGCCCATGAAACCAACTAGGATTATGAGCCGGGTTTGACCTGATAAGAGAAACCGTTCTTCACTAAAAACCCAGACAAGACCAAAGAGAAGACAACCGAAGACGTTAACCGCCCAGGTACCCCAGGGAAAATCGATTCCTAACGTCCTCTGTACCGCTCCAGAAAGCCAGTACCGCGCCAAAGTGCCTAGCGCGCCTGCTAAAGAAAGAAGAAGGATTTTCCATGCCATGGGCCGTCTTCCTTATCAGAAGAGCGCAGAACGGACGTTTTTAAGACTCGTCTCCAGATGGTTCTGAAAGACCGCTTTCCACAACATCGAAGCCCATGACCAACACCCCGTCCGCCATGTCGACCAACGTTACACCCTGGGCTGCACGACCGACATTTCTGACTTGGGCAACAGGGGTTCGGATAATCTTGTTGGCAGAGGTGAGAAGCAAAATGTCGTCTGTTTCGCAAACTGAAGTGGCCCCAATAACGTGACCGGTCTTTTGGGTCACCTTCATGTTGATGACGCCTTTTCCACCACGGGTTTGCAACCGGTAGTGGTCTACATCGGTACGCTTGCCAAATCCATTGGCGGACACGGTCAGCACCTGAGTCCGTTCAGGATCGCCAAAAACGACACCAGACGAAACACGATCTTTGCCAACAAGGGCGATGCCTTTCACCCCAGCCGCGCTGCGACCCATGGGGCGGACATCGCTCACACTGAAGCGAATGCTCTGTCCGTATTCAGTGGCAAGGAGGATCTCGGCATTAATGGGAACTTCCTTCACGTCCAGGAGTTCGTCACCGTCATTTAAGTTCACAGCCCGAATGCCGCCCACGCGGACATTTTTATAAAGGTCGATGGCAGTGCGCTTCACCATGCCCTTACGGGTGACGAACAGGAAATACCTGTCGGGAGTGAACTCTCGGATGGTAAGGGCAGTAGCGATGAACTCCTCCTTGTCCATGGGCAGGAGGTTGGCGATATGCATGCCCTTGGCTGTTCGAGACCCTTCTGGGATCTGATGAACCTTGAGCTGGTGCATCTTGCCGAGGTTCGTGAAGAGCAACAGATGCTGGTGGTTGGTGGTAGTGCAGAAGCTCTGGATAAAGTCTTCCGCTGAGGTGTGAACGCCAGCTATGCCTTTTCCGCCGCGCCGCTGTTGCTGGTAGGTATCAAGAGGAGTGCGCTTGATGTAACCGCGACGGGAAAGCGTGATGACAACGTTCTCGTCAGGAATAAGATCCTCGATGTCTATGCCTTCTAGACTCTCAAGAATCTGCGTACGCCTGGGAGTGGCGAACTTCTCTTTCAGTTCCTTGAGTTCGTCGCGGATGACGCCACGCAAGACCTCGTCGTTTTCCAAAATGGAGCGGAGGTACTCGATGAATTTAATAAGCTCGGCATATTCTTCAAGCAGCTTCTCCCGTTCCAGATTGGTCAGGCGCTGGAGCCGCATATCCAAGATAGCTTGGGATTGACGCTCGGAAAGGCTGAAACGCTCCATGAGCCGTTCCTTGGCCTCGAGGGCATTCTTGGATGCGCGAATCAAACTGACCACTTCGTCGATGTTGTCCAGGGCAATTCGCAGCCCTTCAAGAATATGCGCACGTTCCTCGGATTTGCGTAGATCAAAGCGGGAGCGCCTAAGAATCACTTCTTTGCGGTGGTCCAAGAAGAATTCGAGTATCTGCTTCAGGTTGAGAAGCGCTGGCCTGTTTCCGGCAACAACGAGCATGTTGATGCCAAAAGAGGTCTCGAGAGGAGTGAATTTATACAGGCTGTTGATGACAATATCCGGAATAGTGCCGCGCTTGAGTTCAAGCACGATGCGGATGCCCTTGCGGTCGGATTCGTCACGAAGATCGGATACACCGTCGATTTTCTTTTCAATTATAAGCTGGGCGATTTTCTCCACCAGGGTGGATTTGTTCACCGCGTAGGGAATCTCGCGGATGACGACCAATTCCTGGTTCTTCTTGTGTTCCTCGATTTCCACTCTGCCGCGCATCTTGATAGAGCCACGGCCGGTCCGGTAGGCGTCGATGAGGCCCTGACCGCCAAAGATCGCGCCGTAAGTCGGAAAGTCTGGACCAGGAACACAAGCGATAACCTCATCAATTGAGCACTCGTGATTATCAAGTATGGTCAGCAGGGCGTCGCACAGTTCCCCAAGATTATGTGGAGGAATGTTGGTGGCCATGCCAACCGCAATGCCTGAGCTGCCGTTAAGCAAGAGGTTGGGAACCTTGGTCGGGAGTACAGAGGGTTCTTCCAGGGAGTTGTCGTAGTTCGCCCGAAAATCGACTGTCTCCTTGTCGATATCAGCCAGAAACTCGCTGGTAAGACGCGACATGCGAACTTCGGTGTAACGCATGGCTGCAGCAGCATCGCCGTCGATAGAACCGAAGTTGCCCTGGCCATCAACCAGAGGGTCGCGCATGGAAAATTCCTGGGCCATGCGAACCAGGGCATCGTACACGGACTGGTCACCATGGGGGTGGTATTTACCGATGACGTCACCGACGATGCGAGCGGACTTCTTATAGGGCCTGTTGAACGAGTTGGAGAGCTCGTGCATGGCGAAGAGAACGCGCCTGTGCACTGGTTTCAAACCATCGCGAACGTCGGGTATGGCCCGGCCCACGATGACGGAAAGAGAATATTCCAGGTAAGACTTTTGAAGTTCTTCTTCGATGGTTATCTGGTCGAGCACGTGATGCCTCGCAGTTCAGCGTTACTATGCGCCGGTTTACCCGTCACGGTACCAGGAGCAAGCTCTGGTTTCCGGCAGTATTGAATCAAAACAATGCCTTGAACAAATTCGACTCAATGCGCGTTTGAGCCACACTAGAAACAGGAAGAGAGTTCTCTCCTCATGGCCGCGCGTAAGGCCGAGTATGTGTTCACCTTAAATGTCGAGCTCTTTTACGGTCAGAGCATTGCGTTCAATGAATTCGCGCCGTTTTATGACGTTGTCACCCATGAGATCGGAAAAATGAACGTCGGCAGCGCTCACGTCCTCGATGGACACCTTGAGAAACGTGCGTTTCTCCGGGTTCATGGTGGTCTCCCAGAGCTGAACGGGGTTCATCTCGCCCAAACCCTTGTAGCGCTGGATGTTGATTCCTTTGTGGGCTTCTTCCAGGACGGATTTCAGCAGCTCGAAGAAACCAGTGACCTCGGTCTGAACGTCCTTGCGAACCAAATTAATGCGATCACCGCCAAATGCCTTGCGCAGTTCGTCCAAAGCGGTCCAGCACTGACGGTACACCCGGGAGGTGAAGAATTCGAGACCAAGCCGGGTTTTCACCCCGTTCTTGTTGATGAACACGCAGTACACGCGGCTTTCGGTCTCATCCTCTTCCTGATCCAGGATGAAAGTGTACTCGTTGGCCTTTAGCACTTCCTGAACGCCGGCAAGGCCGTCGTCCTGGAAATCAGCCGGAGTGATGCGCGTCGGCGCATTGAGGAAGCACCAGAGCAAGGGCTCGGGTATGCCATAGCCCTGGGCATCGATGAACCGCCCCTGAAGAGTTTGAATTTTGGTGAGCATCTCGCGCAGCGGGCCGTTGTCGAACGTAACGCCGTTTTCGCCTGTGGCCGAAAGATCTTCCGTCACCCGAGAGAGTAGAAATTCGGAAAGTTCCTTTTCGTCCTTGATGAAACGTTCCCAATCGCCCTTGTGAACACGGAAAAGAGGCGGCTGGGCGATGTAGAGATACCCTTTGTCGATGAGCTCCTGGTACTGCCTGTAGAAGAAGGTGAGCAAAAGGGTGCGGATGTGCGCTCCGTCCACGTCAGCGTCAGTCATGATGACGATCTTGTGGTAGCGCAGCTTGTTCAAGTCCACTTCATCCAGGCCGATCCCAGGCCCCATGGCGGTGATGAGGTTCCGGATCTCCTTGTTGCCGAGCATCTTGTCGAAACGGGTCTTCTCAACGTTCAAAATCTTGCCTCGAAGCGGCAAGATGGCCTGAAACTTGGGATCGCGGCCTTGTTTGGCGGAACCGCCCGCGCTGTCACCCTCAACGATGAAGAGTTCGGACTCCTCAGGGCTCTTGGACTGGCAATCGGCTAGTTTGCCAGGCAAGGAGTTGTCGGAAAGAGCGCCTTTGCGCCGGACAAGATCCTTGGCTTTGCGCGCGGCCTCGCGCGCCCTGGCGGCATCGACGGACTTATCCACGATGAGCTTGGCGTCTTTGGGATTCTCCTCGAAGAACGTATTGAGGGCGTCCCCGCATATCTTGGCCACCTGGCCGGCAACTTCGGAGTTGCCAAGCTTGGTCTTGGTCTGGCCTTCAAACTGGGGCTGAGGAATCTTCACGGAGAGAACAGCGGTGAGTCCTTCGCGGACATCGTCTCCAGTAAGCTTCTGCTTGAGCTTTTTTATGAGCCCGGATTTCTCGATGTATATGTTGATAGCCCGGGTCAGCGCGGTCTTGAAACCGGCCAGATGCGTGCCGCCCTCTTGGGTACGGATGTTGTTAACGAAAGTAAGCATCTGCTCTTTGTAACCGGCGTTGTACTGCAGGGCGAAATCCACGATGGTGGCGTCAACCGTGCCAGAGGCATAGACGATCTCGTGAATGCCAACATCGCCGGCGTTCAAATCCTGCACAAAACGCTTGATACCGCCCTCGTAGCGGAAAACCTGCTCTTCCTGGTTGCGCTCGTCCTTGAACTCGATGGTAAGGCCGGAGTTCAAGTAGGCCAATTCCTCGAAGCGTTTGGCCAGGGTGGCGTGGTTGAAGTCCGCTGTTTCGAAAATCTCCTCATCAGGCAGGAAACGGATAGTTGTACCGCTGCCTTCGGCATCGCCGATCCTGTCCACGGGAGTAACAGGAATACCGCGCTCGTAGCGCTGGCGGTAGCGGGAACCGCCGCGCTTGATAGTAACTTCAAGGTACTCGGAAAGAGCGTTAACACAGGACACACCGACACCGTGCAAGCCGCCGGAAACCTTATAGGCGTCGTTGTCGAATTTGCCGCCGGCATGCAGGACGGTCATGACGACTTCTACGGCGGGCTTGTTCTCCTTGGCCATCAGGTCCACGGGGATGCCACGGCCGTTGTCAGAGATGGTCACCGAGTTGTCGAGGTGGATGATGATGCGAATACGGTCGCAGTAGCCAGCCATGGCTTCATCGATGGAGTTGTCCACCACCTCGTACACGAGATGATGCAAGCCACGGATATCCGTGGAGCCGATGTACATTGCCGGGCGTTTGCGAACCGCGGAAAGTCCCTCCAGAACTGTGATAGAATCCGCGGTATAGGACTGAGGCGTAGAAGACTGGGTCATGCGGAGGCTTCCTCGCTATAGTACGTCTCTTCAACGATCTTCATGGGCATTATGATCACCAGATAGTCCGAGTCGTCTTCGCCATTGATGCCGCAGGGCCCTTCGGCCCCGGTCAATGTGAAGCGGACCTTGGTGGAATTGAAATGACCAAGGATTTCGAGAAGATCGCGTGTGGGAAAGGCAACTTTTTTAAGATCGCCGCCGATCTGGGCTTCCATGGACTCGGTTGCAGCGCCTGTGTCGTTGCCTTGGGACTGCAGGGTGAGCTGACCCGGAACGTCCAACTGGAAGTAGGTGCAGCGGTTGTTATCGGTGTTGAATATGGAAATGCGGTCCAGCGCCTCGGACAGGGCCATCTTATCCGCAGTTAGGTCGGAAGCACCTGGAGCGGAAAGCTTGCCCACGAAGTTCTTGTAATCCGGGTACTGGTAGTAGGACAGAGGAAGGCTGAAGGTTTCCCTCTGGTCCTGGGTGCGAAAGAAGAGACGTTTCTGACTTATGGCCAACTCAATCTCGTCCGAGGTGAGCCATTTCTTGAGTTCGAGCACGTATTTCTTCTGGATCAGGATGCCTTCGGCAGGCAACAGACCGCGGATATCGTCATTTATGAAACCGGCCATGGCGAACTGGTGCCCGTTCAAACCACAGACCTCCACCTTCTCCTCCAAGGGGCGCAGATACATGCAGGCCATGGCCTCCATGGTGTCTTCGTCGGAGACGCAGAAAAAAACACGGTCGATCAGCTCCTGAAGAAAATCACCGCTCCACATGACATGCTCGCCCTGGGGGAATTCCGCGAAAGGCTGGAACCAGCTTTTTTCACTGGTGGGAAGCTTGTAGTGGCGTCCTGACTGCGTGACCAGCAGAGTCTGGTTCACCGGATCGAGTTTCAGTTGGATCTCGCCCGGAGGAAGCTTGCGGACAAGATCGAAAAAGGAGCGGCCTTGAACGCCGCAAAGGCCCTGCTCGATCACCTCTGCCCGATATTTGCCGACAAATTCAAGGGAGGAGTCCGTGGACATGATGCGCAGAGTGCCATTCTCAGCGGAAAGCCAGATGGTACGTAAAAAAGCGGCACCTGTTTTGGCAGGGATGATATTGGCCGATTTTTGCAGGCCTTCGATGATATCGTTTCGGGTGACCTTCACGAACATGGGGGTCGTCTCCTTGAGCAGGTATGGCATCGATGGTCGGGGATGATTTGAAGCCAGCGTGGCGAAGGGACTATACGGAAAAAAACGCAAAGGGCAAGGCCCCGGTAAGCTAGGTCTGGCAAGGGTTTATGGCCGTGTTGTCCGCCAGTGCGGGCACCATGAACCATCCTCACGCAAACCTCATTTTAGAAGCAAGCCCGCCAAATACGTGTTGCCTTAGCCGAGTATGAAGTCCACGGCCAAGAAAAAGGGGAGAATACTCGGAAGAAATCAAAATCTTTAGTTGACCTCACTTACAGCAACGTCCAAAAGAATTATACACGGTCAAATTTTCCGGATTTTCTACAAAGAACTCCGGTTGTGCAAGCGTGCCCCTTTCTCAGCAGGAGAACAGAAAGGACCACCAATGGCTAGAATGTATAGTATTTCTAAGCTTTTCAGAGCAAGTGCACTGTTCATTACACTAGCCGTCAGCTCCGCGATTTCTGTAATCGTCATATATACGCAATACAGCGAGTTTAAGAACAACACTGCCGCATACGAACAGGAATATGTACGTAGGCAGCAGGATATTTTAACAAATGAAATGGATCATGCCACTGATCTTATTAGGTACGAAAGATCAAAGATAACAAATGATATTAAGAATGACCTTAAGCAAAAAACATTAGAAGCGTATGATATTGCTTCTGTAATTTATTACAATAATAAAAACACACTTCCAGAATCTAGTATTAAAAAAATTATTATTGATTCGCTTAATTCAGTTAGTTTTTATGATGGCAGAGGTTATTATTGGATCCATGACGTTAACTATATCCTTGTTATGAACCGTTTCAGACCTGGCATGATAGGAAAAAACGATTTCGATCTTTCAGATTTATCAGGAAAAAAAATAATTCAAAGTTTCATTAGAATTGGAACTACCGCCGGTGAAGGATTCGATACGTATTATTGGAATAGACCTGGTCAAAGCATTGCCCTTCCAAAAATATCATATTTAAAATTATTCCCTCCTTTTGGTTGGATAATTGGTACAGGCGAGTATCTCGACGACGTCGAACTGAGCGTTCAAGAAAGCATAAAACGCAGGCTCAGCCTCTTTAAGAACGCGGAGTCCAGTGTCATTCGTATTCTTGATTTCGGCGGAACTGTTCTTTTCGATCCCTCAGGTGTGTACGCCCAGGGTGAGAACATACTGGAACTTCAAGACAGCAACGGCCGAATGGTCGTTCACGACATCCTCTCGGAAGGCCTGAAAGCCGAGGGTGGATTCGGGTATTTGGAACTTCCGAAGAGCAAGTCGGAAGCTGCGGTCACAAACCTGTTTTATGCGCGCACAGTCCCAGGCTGGGGATGGATACTGGTGGCAACGGTTCCATTAGACAGAATGACCGAGGTGGTCTTCCAGCATAAGGATTCACTACGGGCCACTATGGTTCGACAGATAGGACTGATTCTTGGCTCTTTGGCGGTAGCTGCCCTGGCAGTATTGACAGCAAGCACTTTCGTCTCGCGAAGGCTTCGTAAAGAGTTCGCTGTTTTTCTATCTTTTTTCCGTGATGCACCAAAACATATTACCCCAATAAATTACGACAGTTTACATGTTGTGGAGTTAAAGAGCCTGGCCGAATCGGCCAATCAGATGAGCCGGGAGATACAGGGAAAGTCCAGGCAGCTAGAAGATGAAGTCGAGGTGAGGCGTCTTACCGAAATCGAGTTGGTGAGTGCCAGAAATGCATTCCAGGGAATAATCGACTCCATGCCGTCCGTAGTCATCGGGGTCAATACCGACATGGTAATAACCCATTGGAACACCACGGCGGAAGAAGCTACGGGAATTAACGCCTCACTGGTGATTGGAAAACAATTGTCAGAAGCTCTCCCAACCGTAGCCGAACGGATTGGGACCAGTTGGGATTCCCTGATGAATGGAACACCGCTGGTACGTAATAAAATGGCATTATCTTTCAAAGATAAACTGCTGCAAGTGGATATGCTGGCTTATCCTCTTATAAGCAATGGTGTAAAAGGAGCGGTCATCCGTTTAGACGACGTGACTGAACGGGTTCGAATGGAAGAGATGATGATCCAGACTGAAAAAGTCATGTCTGTAGGTGGCCTTGCCGCAGGTATGGCCCATGAGATCAACAACCCGCTGGGAGGAATACTCCAGAGTGTACAGGTCATCATCAGACGTCTGAACGCAAATGTTGCGGCCAACACTGAAGCCGCCGAAGAAGCCGGATGTCCTCTCGATAATATTCAGTCCTTTTTGGTAAAACGAGACATACCAGTCATGCTGGAAGGCATTCGCCAATCTGCTGAGCGTGCCGCGAAAATCGTTGCCAATATGCTGGAGTTCAGCAGAAAGACCGATGCTTCCATGGGTTTCGTGAATATGACGGATCTGATGGAGAAAGCAGTCGAGCTGTGCTCGAAAGATTATGACCTGAAGAAAAAATACGATTTCAAACAGATAGATATACTTTGGGATAGCGACCCGGCACTGCCTCTGGTTCAGTGCTCTCCCACTCAGATAGAGCAAGTTTTTATGAACATTCTACGAAACGCGGCTCAAGCCATGTCTGTTTCAAAGGTATTATCCCCGAAGATCACACTGCGAACCCGCAACGATGGCGAATTCGCCAGGATAGAAATCGAGGACAACGGGCCTGGTATGGAAGAAACAACTCGCCGCAAGGTGTTCGAACCATTTTTCAGCACCAAACCTCCCGGGGAAGGAACCGGTCTCGGCCTTTCCGTTTCCTTCTTTATCATCACCAATAATCATGCTGGCACCATCACCGTTGAATCTGAGCTGGGCAGTGGAACCACGTTCATAATCAAGCTTCCCTACACGCAAGACAGACGTGAGGCATGATTTCAATGACGTTTCTTCGCATAAGCCAAATCACCTTTATCTGGACCATGCTCGCCTTGTGCCCCTGCACAGCGCTGGCTGAAACCCAACAGCCTTTGCGTATGGGTGTTCTGTTTCCAGGGGTCGTGGTCGATAAGGACTTCAATGAGCTCGGTCACGCGGCCATGATTCGAGCCCAAGAAGAATATGGTGTCACCACGTGCTACCGCCAACGCATATCCCCCTGGGACGCCCCGCGAGCAATACGCGAACTCATAGCTGACGGATGTTCCGTAATATGGGGACATGGGGGGCAATATCTCGAGGCCATACTCGGCATGTGTGCGGAATTTCCGGATGTGGCCTTCATCGCCGAAGCGGAAGAACCCATTTCAAGCCAATGCGGAAACATCCACGTCCTTGGGCGTGAATACCACAAAGGATTTTATGTTCTTGGAGCATTGGCTGCCAAGATCACCAAAACGGGAATCATAGGCTACATCGGAGGAATGCCCCAACCGTTCTCACGTGCTCAAGTGAATGCGGCTCTCATGGCCATCAGGGAATATAATCAGAATGCAACTCTTAAATACGTCAATGTCGGCGACTTCAATGATCCAATGCACAGCCGTCAAGCAGCAGAAGTTTTCATTCAAGAAGGGTGTGATGTAATTCTTTCTGGAGTTAACATGGGGAACTTTGGAATAATTGAAGCTGTAAATAGTAATGAATTTCCCGTTTATTTCACAACAATATATACCAGTAAATTGAGTTTCTCTAAAAATAGATATTTAACTTCAGACATGTTCGATTTTTCAGGACCTTTATTGGATATAATAGGGAGAATAAAAAATGGAATAACCAGTGGATATATTCAAATGCCTTGGGGAGAAGGGAAATCTAGATTTACATTGTTTCCTATTAGCAACGTTTCACCATCTATAAATGAAGAAATTAAAATAATTGCAAATAAAATTACAATTGGGGAAATTATTGTTCAAAACGATATGACATCTCTCCCTTCAAATTCTCAATAATTAATACAAAGCTATATTCAAAGTCACCGTTCTGTTTCATAAAATAGATATTTGGAACGTCACTGCAGCTGCTCTTCTTCAGGCTTCCTAAAAAACCAGAGGCAAATGTTTGCTCTCGGAACCAACACACCTGCGGTTTCTTGGTGGTTGGAGAAAAACAACCCGGCACCGATTTGGGCCGGTGAGTGTCTCTTTCTTCAAGAGGTCAATAAACAAGTATTCTCTTCTAGCTGTATTAGTAGAGCCGCGACAGTTGTTCGTTAATGTGGTAATATATTGAAATAATTGTTTATTTAAGAGTTCAGTTATGTCTTGGAAAGAAACAAAAAAGAACAGCCTGCCACTGGGCAAGGCTTATGTCCCTCCTTGGCGGCAGCTTTTGCGCAACGAATTCACCAAAATTTTCATATCGCTGTTATCAACTTGTGATTTATGGATTTTTTTTACTGAATGAAGAACTGTTGAGTGGTCTTTTCCTCCGAAGAGCTTACCCAGGGCGGGATAGGAAAGGCCGAGTTCCTCCCTGCACAGAAGCATAGCAACCTGCCTGGCCAAAACGATCTGCTTGTTTCTTTTGCTCCCCAGAATGGATTTCACATCTACGCTGAAACGTTTGGCTACCTGGTCGAAAATAATCTGGGGTGTGGTTTTTGCGGTCTGATCATCGCGGCTTCTGCCCAGGATGTTCTCGAAGATAGACTCGGAAATGTCCCGCTTGAGTAATTCACGAAATGCCCTGAACTTGTTGAGAAGCCCGTGCAGGCCTCTGAATTCCTGATGGCGTTGAGCCAAGGTGAGCATTTGCGCTTTGGTAAGGCTTATTTTCTTTCTTTGGCATTGGTCCTGGACGTATTTGAGGCGGACATCGAGATCGGGCTTGGAAAGCTGCACCATGAGGCCGCATTCCAATCTGGCCCTGAGTTCAGGAGGTATGCCTTCGCAAGTGTTCAATGGAATCGACGAGGAGAAGGCCATCTGGCGGCCGGTGTCCTGAAACATGTTAAACAGTATCAGCAGTTCTTTGGACAGGTTGGGATAGTCTTCCAAGCGGTGCAGGTCGTCGATAAAAAAACAACTATATCCTGAAAGTTGAGTTCTCACAGGAACTGGTGAGGTACGGGAGACGGTATCATACATCTCCGCGAGTTCGTCCAGAGTGGCCAGGAACATGAAATTCTTGTCCCTGTATTTGCTTATTTCGTTTGCCATGCAGCGAAGCAGGTGTGTTTTCCCGGTCCCCGGCTCGCCTTGGATGATCAAAGGATTGAACTTCACTTCACGGCATTTGGCCACGTCCTTGGCCGTGGCCAAAGGAAAGAGGTTTTTCTGATTGGTGAAGAACTGCTCGAAGGTGAACTCGTGGCCGAAAGGAAAATCAAGGACAGCAGCTTTAAATTCCGCAGAAGCTGCGTTAGGCGAGGCGCCTGCCCGGCTTCGGTAGCGAAGGACGTAGCCCGGCCCCAGAAACAGGCTGACCTGCTTTTCAAAATGATCTTTGATCTTGGTTTCAAACCAGTACCCGAAATGAGCGTGTGGAAATTCGATTACGATCTCCAGTGAATCGGGCAACGGATGGAGATCAAGGGGATCATACCAGCGGACAAGGTCCTGTTCTGGAGTTATCTGGGCAAGATGGCGGCGGAGCTGTTGTTTGAGCACTGTGGGTGTTGGATAGAGCTATTCCGAGGATGGGTAAAAGCTAGACCAAAAATGAACCGGATTCAACCGCGCCCGGGAGCGTATTGCCAAGCCATCTGTTTTTGGCCATGATGCCGCGTCTTTTCTTCTTAGGGAGGCTGAAAGCCATGGTGAAGGTTCACAAAACCATCCGCGAGATCAATGAGCGGATAAAAAAAGGCAAAGCCGTCATTCTCACAGCCGAGGAGATGGTGGAAGAAGTGCGCCGGAAAGGGAAAACCGCGGCTGCCAAAGACGTGGACGTGGTCACCACGGGTACGTTTTCACCCATGTGCTCTTCCGGGATGCTTTTCAATTTCGGCCAGGAGCCGCCGACCATCAAGGCTTCGCAGGTATGGCTGAACGGTGTGCCCTGTTATGCCGGTCTCGCTGCGGTGGACGCCTATCTCGGTTGCACAGAGCCCCGGGAGGACGACCCTCTGAACAAGGTCTATCCCGGCAGATTCCTGTACGGCGGCGGCCATGTGATCGAGGAGCTTTTGCGGGGCAAGGCCGTCAGGCTCAAGGCCACAGCCTACGGCACGGACTGCTACCCCAGGCGCGAACTGGACAAGTCGGTCACTCTGGCGGACTTGAAATACGCGGAGCTGTTGAATCCTCGAAACTGCTACCAGAGCTACAACGTGGCCGTGAACACAGGCAGCCGCGTCATCTACACGTACATGGGCCCGCTCAAGCCCACCATGCGAAACGCCAACTACGCCACAGCCGGGCAGCTCTCGCCGTTGTTCAACGATCCCTATCTGCGCACCATTGGCCTTGGGACCAAAATCTGGCTCGGCGGCGGAACGGGCTGGGTGATCGGCGCGGGCACGCAGCATAACCCGAAACCAGCTCGAAACGAACGGGGAATTCCGCTCACCGCCTCCGGAACGCTCATGCTCAAAGGCGACATGAAGGCCATGAGCCCCAAATGGGTTCGAGGTGTTTCCATCCTGGGCTACGGCTGCTCGCTCAATGTGGGCGTGGGCATTCCAATTCCCATTTTGGATGAGGACATGGCCTTTTTCACAGGCGTCTCCGACGCGGACATCACCATGCCCGTGCGAGACTACGGGCAGGATTATCCGAACGGCGTGAACAATGTCCTGGCTCAACCAACATTCGCTGAACTCAAAAGCGGTGAGATAGACGTGAACGGCCAAAAGGTCCGAACCGTCCCTCTGACCAGCTACGCCCTGTCTTTGGAGATAGCTCAGGAATTAAAGGGGAAGATAGAAAAGGGCGAGTTTATGCTCACCGAACCGCAGGACAGGATTATATCCGAATAACAGTTAAGATGCCTTCGGCGACCAGGGGGGAGGCATCTCCCCCTGGACCCGGCATTATGCTTCGCGGGATTCACCGGAAAAACGGTGGATCCCGTTTTTTGATGGTTCAAGGGGAAAGGCCTTTGGATTTAAGGGATTCTGGTCTCATCGTTGCTCAGCCCCAACCGCCTTTTTTGGTCTGCCGAAAGCTGTTTCCTGAGGGCGTCCAGTCGACCGCGCGCCTGCTCCCTGGCCAAATCCGGCAGACCTGGATTTTGGATCGCCCGGCTCAGCCAGAAATACGCCCAAAGCGAGTCCGTCGGCACTCCCAGCCCATCCATGTACATCACTCCAAGCTGGTATTGAGCCTGGGGCTCGCCGGCCTGTGCAGCTTCAAGAAATAAGGACGCCGCCATGGTTGCGTCCCGAGGCTGGCCTTGCCCGGTAAGATGCCTGTATCCTTCGGCAAAGAGGTCGCCGGGTGTTGCAGCGGAAACCGGCAGGGAAAAAAGGGATAGAGCAAGAATAACCACGCTCAAAACAGTGTGCCGGGAGTGGGAAGTAACAGGATGCATGGTTGTGCCTTAGTGCGGGGCCAGGAGCCGGTCCAGGTCTTCAAGAGGTTTGGTTGAGAGGTAGAGGCGAAGGGGGCCAGCGCCTTTGGAGAGAGAGAAGGGGGATGCGAAAGGCTTCATGGGGATGATCTGGGCCGGGTCAAGCCAAGCGTCTATCCGCATGGGATAGCCAGGCCCTGCCCAGAGGCGGGCCTTGCTGCTGCTGAGTTCGAATCGCAGGTAGATGCGCTCCGAAGGCTTGTCCAGGGTGGTCCGGGAAATCCGGCGTTTCTTGCCTTCCCACAGTTCCGATTCCGCAACAGTAAAGGAGTCGAGCGTTCTGTAGGAGTTGCCGTCCGTGGAGAATGAGAGGCGCACCCCGTTTTCCATGCCGGGTTCGCCGTAAGCTTCCGGGCAATAGACCAACCGCACTTCCCGTACCGGAAGGCGCGAACGCAGGGCGTAGGTGATGAAGCAGCTGTTTTCATTGGCACAGGTAAGACACGGGCCTTCTGGCCCAGCTGTGATGTTGAAACTGGAAAACGCGGCCCCGGGGCCAACGGAATAATCCTGTGTTGCCCAGAGCCTGCCGCGGCCGCCTGGATTGAGCGCCAGGGTCGATCCGGGAGGGGCATCGAATGGAAGCTCCAATGCCGTTTTCCCAAGGTTCAGACTTTGCCCGGACATGGCCCCGGAGACCAGGAGCCCCTTGGTCTCCTGGGGCATGAGCACCTCGCGAGTATCGGGAAGGGCAAACCAGGGCCGGGCAAGGGCGGGATCGTACAGGCTCAAGCCGGGTAAGGAAGCCACGGGAGCGATGTTTGGATTCTCCGCCAGGAAGGCCTGAAGCAAGGGGTCGTTGCTGGCGAAGCCGTACAGTGAAGAATCGCCCAGGCGCACGGTTCCTGGTTTCCAGGGGACTATGTCCGCTTTTCCCTCAAGGGAGCTGGCCATGAGCTGCGGCGAACCAGGACGGTCGGGGAAGAAGATTTCCATGGTTACCAGGTCGATGCCGCCGTGGACCGTCCCGGGCTCAAGAAGAAAGCCAAAGGTCAGCTCGTCTCCCGCAGGTTTCGGGATGCTCAGGCGAATATCCAGACCGGTACCAGCGAAATCAGCCTGGGAGAATGTGCGCAGTGTGGCGAGCCTCTCGGGACTGTCTCCGGCCACGACGGTTACAGTGGCGTCGGGAGGGGGCGTGGCCTGGCTGCGGGTAAGCCGCAGCAGGCAGCGCGCGGGGATATCGCCCGTAAATCCGCCTTCGGGCGCTCTAAAGCGCCAGAGAGCCCGGCCTGGGCGTTCCGGATCGTAGAGGCTGAGCGTTTTCTGAAACAGGTCGGGTCCGACATTGTTCCACTGCGCCGCCTCCCGGTAGAAACTCATGTCCGAGAAATTCATCTTGTAGGTGTTGACTGCCGCAAGCGGGCTCAGGTTGAGAAGTCCGAGGCGGAAGCCGTAGAGGTCTCCAAACCGTTCAGGCTGGCCCAGGCCCTCGGGAAGAAAATCCCGGCCGCTAAGGAGCATCACCCTTTTGTAGCGCAAATCGCCGCTATCACGCAGATCGCCGTAGATATCCCGCAGATACCAACGGGCGAATACCTTGATGTGACGGTTGCGGGCAAAAGCCAGCGCATCGATGCCCGGGGAGTTTTCGGCAATATCCAGAAGGTCTTCACGGACGGAGTGCTGGTCGCGGCGGTAGTAGTCCGACAGCCCGGTAAGGCTGGGCCAGGAGAGGCCGATGGCGGCGAAAAGCCCGAGAAGCGCGGCGGCGCGGCTTGGCAGGCCGATGGAGAGCCCTTTCACCAGGCCGTCCAGGCCAGCTCCGGCCAGCAAAGCCAGCCCTGGAACGAAATTGATGAGGTACCGGGGATTCACAGCTATGCCAGTTTTCAGAAGCATGGCCGTGGCCACAGGAAAGAGGAGCCAGAAGATAAGAAGCGCGAGCCCGTCTTTGTTTCGCCAAAGCCCCACGAATGATCCGAAACAGGCGCAGGCCAAGTATAATGTACTCTGGGTGGTGAATTCCAACAGGGCTCGCGATAAAAAATCCCAGGTAAGGCCCATGTCCGATTGCGGCGAATAGATCAGCCGCATGTGGAACAGATGCCCCGGGAGCCAGGGGGCATAGGCTGCGGCCGCTGCGGCCATGCTGACTGCGGCCGGCAGGAAACGACCTTTTGTCAGCCGGCGGGAGAGAGTCAAATAGGCGAAGTACACGCCTTGCGCGGCAAGGCTTGCCCCCCCAAGGTACGACGCATAGAGCGTTACGGCGGCCGCGAGGGTGTAGGCGGCCCAATCCCTGGTCCGGTTCAGCTCCAGGGCTCTCAGCAAAAGCCACAGAGAGCTGGCGGCAAGAAGCAGGTAGAGCGAATAGGGGCGGGCCTCGCGGCTGTAATGGAGATGGTAGATCGAGAACCCGAGCAGGGCGGATGCATAGAGCCCCGCCCTCCCTCCGAAAAGCCTGGTGCCCAGGGGATAGAGGACAAGCACCGTGAGTGCCCCGAAAACGACGCTAGGAAGCTTCACCCATGTTTCCGAAGCCCCCCCTGCGGCCAGAACGGCGTGAAGAATGAAGTGTAAAAGTGGGGGTGAGGAGTCGAGCGAGGAATCGGACGGCCCCTGGTAGGAAAGGTTTCTCCATATTTCGGACAATCCGAGCTTGGCCCGTCCCAGGGTCACGAATTCGTCCCACCAGAGCGAGGTCGATTCCAGCCAGGCCAGCCGGATGGCCAAGGCCGTGGCCGCTACCACGAGGAGCAGGACAATACGGGCACGGGAATTGCTCATGACCATGGTGGTAGCCGTTTTCGAGGAAAAAAACACCTGGACAGACTTGGGTCAAACAATTAGGGGGTTTCTTTTCGAGCGTATACCGCCAGGAGGAACGACCCATGGCTCACAAGAAAATCGAGCGCAAGAAAGAATTGGACCGCCGCCGCAAGCGTCGTCAGGAGCGCCTGAAAGAACGCGTGCGCGAAGCAAAGGCCGCAAAAAAGGCCTAGCCGAGTATTTGACAACAGCTCCTGCGAATCATACTTCAAGAGCTGTTCCGATTTGAGCGTCGTTAAGGAGGCAGTCATGCCCATCTACGAATATCGCTGCCAGGAATGCCAGCAGACTTTCGAGGAATGGCAGAAGGACTTCGCCGAGCGCAAAGTCCCTTGTCCTGTCTGCGGTGGCAAGGCCGAACGTCTTATTTCCAGCTCCTCCTTCGTGTTGAAGGGAGGGGGCTGGTATTCCGATGCGTATTCCAAACCTTCCTCTGCGAAAACGGAATCCGCTACCGCCGAGGCCGCGCCGGCTCCAAAGCCGGAAGCCAAGCCGGAAGTGAAGCCATGTGCTGCTTCCTGCGCCTCGGGAGGCTGTTCCAACTGACAAGGCCCTTGCAAGGCAGCTTCGGCTGCCTTGCTTGTTTTTGGCCCGGAAACCGGGTCCATCCTAACCCCACGCCAAATACATGATCGAACGCTACACCCGCCCGGAAATGGGCCGGCTCTGGAGCCTTGAAAACAGGTTCAGGGCTTGGCTGGAAGTCGAGCTCGCTGTTTGCGAGGCATGGCATGCCATGGGTAGGATTCCTGCCACTGACATGGAGACCATCCGCACCAAGGCGGACATCGACGTGGACCGCATCCTCGAGATCGAGGAGCGCACCCGGCACGACGTCATCGCGTTTCTCACCAATGTGGAAGAGATCGTGGGCCCTTCGGCGCGCTTCATCCACCTGGGGTGCACCAGTTCGGACATCGTGGACACGGCCAACGGTCTTTTGCTCAAGCGCGCAGGCCTTAAAATACTCGAAGGCATCGACAGGTTGATAGGGGTGCTCAAGGAAATGGCTCTTGCCCACAGGGGCCGTTTGTGCATGGGCCGCACCCACGGCATCCATGCGGAGCCCACCAGTTTCGGGCTCAAGATGACGGTGTTCTACGCGGAATTTTGCCGCCATAGGGAGCGCGTGGCCAGAGCCGTGGAGTCCGTGGCCGTGGGCAAGATTTCCGGCGCGGTTGGCACCTACGTCTATCTTTCCCCTGAATTGGAGGAGAGGGCCTGCGCCATCTTGGGGCTTATCCCTGATCCGGTGTCCACCCAGATCGTGCAGCGGGACCGGCATGCCGAATTCTTCACTGCGCTGGGCCTTTTGGGCGGCGGTGTGGAGCGCATCTGCGTTGAGCTGCGCCATCTCCAGCGCACCGAGGTGCTCGAAGTGGAAGAGGGCTTCGGAAAGGGCCAGAAAGGCTCTTCGGCCATGCCCCACAAGAAGAACCCCATTTCCGCCGAAAACCTGGCCGGGCTTTCCAGGCTTTTGCGCACCAATGCGCTGGCATCCATGGAAAACATGGCCCTGTGGCACGAGCGCGACATCTCCCATTCTTCGGTTGAGCGCGTCATTATGCCGGACTCCACGATCCTGGCCGACTACATGCTCCACCGCCTGGCCAACCTGCTCTCCGGGCTGCGCATCATTCCCGAGAACATGGAGCGCAACCTCTGGGGGTCCTACGGACTGTTCTTCTCGCAGGCGATCCTGCTGGCCCTCATCGACGCTGGAATGGACCGCCAGGCGGCCTACGAGAGCGTGCAGGCCGTGGCCATGCGCTGCTGGACGGAAAAAAAGCTCTTCCCGGATGAGGTCCGCCATGATACGGCCATCGCCAGCACATTAGGCGAAAGCAAGCTGGACGAACTGTTCAATCCGGCCAATTTCCTCAATCAGGAGGCGGCCATCTACAAAAGGGTGTTCGGGGCGTGAAACAGCGGCTCGCCAAAATCATTCTCGACAAATCCTACCGTGAGGGCGATTTCGTCCTCACTTCAGGTCGCAAGAGCGACTACTACTTCGACTGCAAACCCACGGCACTGCATCCCGAAGGTTCCTTCCTCATCGGCAGCATGTTCTGCGAGATGCTCTCGGGCATAGACGTGCAGGGCGTAGGCGGCATGACTTTGGGGGCCGACCCCCTGGTGAGCGCCGTTACGGTCATGTCCTTTATCGGCAAACGCCCTCTGCCGGGTTTCATTGTCCGCAAGCAGGCCAAGGGCCATGGAACCAACCAGTACCTGGAAGGATTGGGCAACTTCAAGCAAGGCGACAAGGTGGCCATGCTTGAGGATGTCGTCACTACCGGCGGTACTCTGCTCAAGGCGTGCGAGCGTGTGCGCGCTGCGGGGCTCGAAATCGTCGCCGTGCTGGCCGTGCTGGACCGCCAGGAAGGCGGCCGGGAGAATCTGGCCGCTGCCGGGTACGAACTGCAGTCCATATTTACCCGGGCCGACCTCGTAGCGGCCAAAGGGATTTGAGTTCGATCAAGACCACCGTCGACTCAAGGAGGAGCCAGACCGTGGCTGCGCCAAACGCCAAATCATCCACACTCGGTTTCGTTGTCGCCGCATTGCTTTGCTTGTCCTTTGCCCCGGCATTCGCTGCCGGAGAGGGGTGGACCGTCGATCTCAAGGCCGATCCCTACGGCCCGCAGAGGTTTCTGGCGGTGGACAAGTCTTCCCAGACCTTCTGGTTTTTCGAGCAGAAAAGCCCTCTGCAGCCCATAAAGCAGCTGCCGTGCACCACGGGCCAGGAACCTGGCACCAAATGGCGCGAGGGCGACTTGAAGACTCCCGAGGGAGTGTACTTCATCAAGGAGCGTATCGGGGGTGGGCTCGATTTCGGCCTCTATGGCGACCTGGCCTTTACTCTCAACTATCCCAACCCCATTGATGTCATAAACGGGCGCAAGGGCTCCGGCATATGGATCCATGGCCGGGGCAGGCCCATCACCCCCAATGAGAGCCGTGGCTGCGTGGCGCTCAATAATCCTGACATCAAGGAGCTTGACCCGCAGCTCACCAAGCGTATCCTCCCGGTGGTCATTGCCAACGAGGTTCATTGGGCCAAAGACACACCAACCGCCTCCAAGGAAGCCCAGGAAGTTGTCGCCGCCACCCTGGAATGGGCCAAGGCCTGGTCGCGCAAGTCTGAAGATTTTTTCGCTTTCCACGACGCGAACAAATTCGCCATCGCTTCCGGCGAGCCTTTTGAGAACTATCGCGGTCACAAGCGCCAGCTCTTTGCCAAGCTGCCTTGGATTCATGTGCTGATCGAGGACGTACGGGCCGTGCAAGGTCCGGACTACTGGGTCACCTATTTCGGCCAGCTCTATCGTTCCCCGACCCTTACCAGCGAGGGCATCAAGCGCTTGTACTGGCAGCGCAACGAGCAGGGCCGGCTGGTTATCGTGGGAATGGATTTTGACGAGACCTCGCTTGGCCTGGAGGGCAAATACCTGTCACGCGTCCGTGACGACGTGAGCAAATCGGTTGAAGCCTGGCGCCAAGCTTGGGAAAAGGGCAAACTGAGCGAGTACATCCAGTTTTACGGCGAGAACGCCACTCAGGGTGACCGCAAGGGCAAGGCCTCCATACGCGAACAGAAGCAGCAGCTCTGGGCTGGCAACAAAGCCCCCAAGAAAGTGGTCATTCGCGACATGAAGTTCTCCCTGGCTCAGGACGGGGTGAAGGTCGAGTTCATTCAGGAATACGCCAGCAAGGACGGAAACACCGACAAGGGAAGAAAGCGGATGGTTTTCGGGCCGACGGGTGATGGCTGGACCATTCTGGATGAAGATTGGAGCAAAATATAGATGGCGGATCTGAGCAAGCTTAATCTCATCTGGTTCAGGGATGAGCAGCCGGCCAAGCGTTTGCGCTTGAGGCCGGGGTGGATTCGCGCCGTCACGTATTTTCTCGTATTTGTCGTGCTTTGTGCCGCTGGCGGTTTGTTTGCGGCCTACGAGTTCTGGCGCCGCTCCCAGGAGATGCAGAACGACAAGCGTGAGGTTGAGAAACGGCTTTCCGAGACGCTTCTGAAGCTCGAGCGTCTCCAAAATATCGAAAAACTTCTCCAGACTTCCGATCCCACTGAACTTTCCCAGCTCATGGGAGGTTTGGGCATAGAGACCCCCGCAGCCAAGCCCCAGGTTCAGGCAGGGACGAAGGGTGGCAAAGATTCAAAGGATGCACCGGCAACGAAGGATGCCATCAAAAATGGGCCTCCTCCTGAACGGGAGAAGCCTGCTGGCTTCGATCTGGCCGATGTTATGGGCAAGGTTGACCTGGGCCAAGTTGGCGTGGAGAACTTCCGGGCCAAAGTGGATGCGAAGTCCGTGCAATATGGCTTTGATCTTTCCAATCTCATGCCGCAGGCCCTTTCCGGAAATGGGCAGCTGGTGGTAGTCACCCGTGATGGAAGCGTAGTCTCCGTCCAGACAGGCAAGGAAGACTTGGGCTTTTCCATCCAGCGCTTCAAACAGGTATCGTCCCAGGCCCCGCTTCCCCAGGGTGTCGAGCCCGGCAATGTTTTCGGCTTCAGGTTGGTGTTGTCAAATGCTTCAGGAAAAACCATCTTCAGCGAGACCTATCCGCTTGCCCAGGCTCAGTAGCCTGGTCCTTCTGCTGCTCGTTCTGGCCGCACAGCCGGCTCTGGGCGAGGTCCACACCTTTTTCCCCGGCACCCAATACGCTTTGGACGTGCATTTTCTCAAAGGAGAAAAACCCGGGCCCACAGTCATGGTGCAGGGCGGCATCCAGGGCGACGAATCCGGTGGATTCATTACCGCGCAGCTTCTCACCAGGGCCAAGGTGACCAAGGGGACGGTGATCATCGTACCCAGGGCCAATCCCCCATCCATTCACGAGCGCAAGCGGGCCATTAACGTGGACCTGAACCGACGCTTCGACAAAGACTACAACGAATTTTACGAGGACAGGCTGGCGCGACTCATCCGCTTCCTCGTGTCCCAGAGCCAGGCCCTGGTTCATTTGCACGAGGGATCGGGATTCTATGATCCCGTACGCAAGAGCGATCTTCGCGGACCCCACCGCTACGGGCAGTCCGTGATCATCGACGCCACCGACTACAAACGCTTGGTTCATCTGGAGCGCCTGGCCCGCCAGGTTCTGTCCAAGCTCAACGATGGAATTGCCCCCAAGGAATTTGCCTTCCAACTCTTCAACATGGACACCTTCAACGACCGCTCGAAGTATTTGGAACAGCGCAAGTCGCTCACGTATTACGCCCTGGCCAACGTGGGCATCCCGGCCGTGGCCATCGAGGTGAGCAAGAATATTCCCGACCTGTCCTGGAAGGTGGCGCAACAGCTGAAAGCCACCACGTTATTTCTGCGTCAGTTCGGCGTGGAGCTCGACGTCCCGAGGCTGACTCCAGAGGACATGAAGGCCTATCCGGCCAAAGAGCTCAAGGTTGTGGTCAACGGTCGGGAAGTTATTTCGGACAGACAGAAGATCAAGCTCGCTCCGGGTACGCCCCTGGACGTTCGCTGCGAGTTTCCCAGCGGCCTGACCGCCATGAACCCGGTTACCGCGGTATTCGCATCGGACCGGCCGGGCTTTAATCTGGCCAAGGCACCCCGCCTGCCGTTGTCGCCTTTCCAAACCCTGGACGTTCGGGCCGACGGTGTCCTTTTGGCCAAGGCCACGCTGGAGTGGACGGGCAACTGGCCAGCGGCGGAAGCCTCGGGGCCGCCAAAGTTCGTCTGCTGGCTCGGTGGCGAATTGAAGGTGATCCCGTCTGGCGGAACGCTTGAAGCCGTGCAGGGCGACCAGCTTGTGCTCGAAGGTGTCTGGGGCAGCAAGAAGGACGAGGTTCTCAATCTCAAGGGCTACGTGAGCCGCGTGGGCAAGAACGACGGCCAGGATGCCGGACAGGAAATCATTCTCGATCCCAAGAGCTTTATCCCAAAATTCATAAAAGTTATTGAGAATGGCGACTTCCTCTGCGAAGTGGTGCGCGAGACGCACAGGGAGCCTGCCGCTAAATTCTCCATCCGGGTCAGGCCCCGGGAAGTCCAGTCGCTGGTGGTCGAAGCCGGAGACGGCAAGGAGATGACCCTGGCCTGGGCTCCGGGGAAACAGCTCCTGCTGCCTGCGGGGCGCTATGTTTTGAAGGATGTGCGGGGAAATGGTCCAGCGGGAATGGTTCAGCTTTTCGCCGGGAAAACACCAGTGAACCCCGGGCAGAGTTTCGCTGTAACCGAAAAGGATGAACTCGTTTTGCGTCAAGCCACCACATTCTCAGAAATGGGCAAGATGCCCGTGTCCGGACGGGTGGCCCTGTCCATGACAACGGAGGCTGCTGGTTCCCTCGGTCAGTGAACTGGGCAGATCTGGTCAGGTGAGGCAACTGATTGATCCCGGCCTGGCATGACGCCACGCCGGGATTTTTATTGTTTACAGAGAGGGGCTGGGTGGGCGGACATGGCAGGTACAAATGCCAGGACTGAGAAACCGGTCAATCTTCCGCCAAGCATGAGTTCCTCCTGCGGGCTATGCCGGCGCAAAGCACGCCACAGCTCCCCTTACATGGCTCGGGATCTGGCCCAACTCTCCAGGTTGTTGGCGTCCAGGGCTCCTGAAATGGAGTCCACCGCCTTGCCGTTCTTGAATAGAATCAAGGTGGGTATGCTTTTGATGCCCATTTGGGCGGCCAGAATCTGCTCGTTCTCTGTGTTTACCTTGGCAGCACGGATTTCCGGCTCCAGTCTCCGGGCCACTTCCTCGAAGGCGTTCGCCATAGACCTGCACGGGCCGCACCAGGGAGCCCAGAAATCCACCAGCAGGGGGACGTCGGTTTCCAGCACGTGCTTGGCGAAAGTGGCCTCGGTGAGCTCTACGGATTTTCCAGTGAAAAGCGGTTTGCCGCATTTCCCGCATGTGGCCTGGAGTTCTTTGCCGGATACGACACGGTTGCGGGTATGGCAGTGGGGACAGGTGATCTTTAATGTATCGGACATGAAGTGCTCCATGGTTGAATTCATGGTTCAAGACCCCATAATATTTCTTTTTTAACGTTTGTCGACAGGAGCGGCCATGTTTTTCGTAAACTTGAATCTGCGCACCGCATTCAAGAAACCTGAGGTTCTAGATACGTTCTTGAAGCGCGGGGTAAACCCGGAGCTTGGCTTGGACCCTGTGCTTATGGACATGGTTGACCTGAACTGGCACCGGGGTATGGCGCAGCGTTTCAAGGAAGCAAACCTCACTGCGTCGCTGCACCTGCCCTTCTTCGATCTCCAGCCCGGGAGCGCGGACAATCTGATTCGGGCCGCCTGCCAGGAGCGGTTATGCCGGGCCATGGAAGTGGCCAGAATTTATGAACCGGCCCATATGATCGGGCATGTCCGCTATGACCACTTGCTGTACATGAACACCTATCCCCTCTGGAGGGAGCGGGCCCTGGAAACCTGGAAAGCCACGCTGGCAGCCTGGCCGGAACACCCCCCGCTCTACCTGGAGAACACGTTCGAACCAGACCCGGCCACGGTGGCTGGGGTGGTGGAAAAGCTCCGCGAGACCCACGGCCAACGTGTTGGCCTGTGTTTGGACATGGGGCACTGGTTCAGCTTTTCAGGCGGGCACAGGCTGCAAAACCTTGATCACTGGCTTGATACTTTCGCCCCGCTGCTTGGCCATCTGCACCTGCACGACAATGACGGCAGTTTCGACCAGCACATGGGGCTGGGGCAGGGGGAGATACCCTGGGATGATTTTTTTGTGGGCCTCGAAAAGCGTGGACTCAAACCATCAGTCACGTTCGAGCCACACACGGACGAGGCCTTTGAAGCAGCAATGGAATTCGTTGGCAAGCGCCCGGATTGGTTCAAGAGGCTGGGGGTGGAGCGCTGAGTAGTAACCTTGCGAAGCAACAGTATTCATGGCGCGTGTACTGCTCTTGGCCTCTCGAGTTCTGTGCTGACTAGCGCCGCCGCCGGCGAAGAATCCCCTTTTCTCCAACCGGAGTTGTGCTCCAGTTGAGGGTGATGGCCAGGACCCGAAGCCCGAACGTGACGGCAATGGCTATCAAAGCCACGGCCAGGGGCGGAAAGTCGGTATGGCGGCGCAGGGGCACGTAGAGTATGCAGCCGATGAGCGCTGCGAACGCATAGAACTGCCCGGGCTTGAAGACCATGGGCTTTTCTCCGATGAACAGGTCGCGCAGCACGCCTCCGCCGCAGGCGTTCACCACCCCCACCAGCACAGCAGGTACAAATCCCAGGCCCAGGGCCAAGGTTTTCTCCACTCCCACCACCGCGTAGGCCCCGAGGGCCAGGGCATCCACAAGGGCGATCAGTCGCTCTGAAATAACCGCCCTGGTCCCGAATGCCAGGCCGAGAACAGCGGCAGCGGCCACACCCAGAAGATACCGGTCGTCCAGAAGTACTGCCGGAATGCCGTTCTGCAGGAAGATTCCGTCGCGTATGAGTGCGCCGCCCACGCCTGTGGCCAGGGCCAGCACGCACAGGCCGATGATGTCGTACTGACGCCGGATGGCCTCGATGACCCCGGTCAGGGCCATGAGGAATACAGCGGCCAGATCCAGAAAGATCGGCAGTTGGAAGGGTTGGGTGTCCATGCATGGGATAGGTACATTGAAATGGCGGTAAGGCAAAGCCCATGAGCCGGATTTTGACGGGTATGTGACGATCGGCTAGCGTTTTGTCAAAATTGACATGGCTAGGGTCACCTCATGTTCGCGAAGAGAATTCTGGCCACCGTGTTGACTCTGCTGGCCATCACGAACTTCGGGCTCGCTGAGGTTACGGTAGCCCAGACATATGGCACAGGCCCCAACGTCTTCACCCTGGCTACTGGCAGCCCGGGTGAACTGGGCCTCTTGAAGCTTTTGGGCGAGGCGTTCGCGGCAAAGAACGGTGCGACACTCAAATGGGTGAAGGCCGGAACCGGCGAATCGTTCTACAACGACACGGAGTACGCCAAGAAGTAAGACAATTAGCGTCGTGTCCTGACAAGCCGATCCATCCTCCTGCCAGGGGTGATCGTAGCGGCCCGCGGGGTTCTCGCCCTAGCGGGCCGCTCTTCGTTTCAGCGGATGTACTGGGGGAGATTGAGCATCAGGTCGCGGGTAAAGGAGACCATTTTGTCCATAAGCCACGGGAAGGCGATGATGAGCGCGAGAAACATGGCCACGATTTTTGGCACAAAGGTCAGGGTGGCGTCCTGAATCTGAGTGGCGGCTTGAAGGATTGAAAGCACCACGCCCACGACCAGGCTCACCACCAAGAGGGGCATGGAAAGCAAGAGGGTGGTCTCGATGGCGGAGCGGGCGAATCCGATGACGACTTCGGGGGTCATGGGTGTATCTTCCTCATGTTAGACGAAGCTGTTGACGAGCGAGGCGGTCATGAGGCTCCAGCCGTCCACCATCACGAAGAGCAAAAGCTTGAAGGGCATGGACACCATGGCAGGCGGCAGCATCATCATGCCCATGGCCAAAAGCACGCTTGATACCACCATGTCCAGGACCAGGAAGGGGATGTACACCAGGAAACCGATGGTGAAGCCGGTCTTTAATTCGCTTATCATGAAGGCTGAGGCCAGCATGACAGTGGGCACGTCGTCCTTGGTCTTGGGCTGCTCCATCTTGGTGATGGTGTAGAATATGGACAGGTCCTTTTCCCGGGTGTGCTTGAAGAGGAATTCGCGCATGGGGGCGTCGGCTTTTTTAAGGGCCTCCGAAAACCCGATCTTCTCTTCCATGTAAGGGTTCAATGCCTGGTCGTAGATGGCCTTTCCAGTGGGGTACATGATGACCACGCTCATGAAGATGGCCAGGCTGGCCAGTATCTGGTTGGGAGGCATCTGCCCGGTTCCCATGGCCTGGCGCAGAAAGGAGAAGACCACGATGATGCGGGTGAACGAGGTGACGCACAGGATAATCGACGGTGCAAGGGAGAGCACCGTGAGCAGGAACAGGATTTCGATAAGGAGGCTGACCTTTTCGGGCTGATGCTGCCCGGCGGCCAGATTGAGCGTGAGGGTGGGCTCAGCCGCCAGCGCCAGGGCCGGAAGAGCCAGGACCGTCAGCCCGGCGGCCAGCGTCATCAAGAACGGCTTGGAAATCCTTGTTTTCATCGGATGCGTCCACCTCTGTGAGGAGATTGATGCTCTGGTCAGTGACCCCGAGCACCAAAAGCCTATTCAAGAAGCGGACCACCATAATGTTTTTCCGGGGTCCCAGGGTGAGGTAGCTCTCCACCCGCAGCCCGCGCGACTTGGCGGGGGCGCCCAGGCCGAAGCGGGGCCCGAAACGCCTGAGCATCCAGTACGCCAGCAAAATGACAACCAGAATGAGCAGGAGGGCCACGGCCATCTGAATCGCCGCGCCTCCCATGCTCATGGAGGGGGGCGGAGTGGTGAGGGGGGCCGTTACATCAGCCAAGCTGCTTCACCCTTTCGATGGGGCTGATGATATCTGTCAGGCGCACACCGAATTTTTCGTTTATGACTACGGCCTCGCCTCTGGCCACCAGCTTGCCGTTGACGTAGATTTCAAGCGGTTCGCCAGCCAGCTTGTTGAGCTCGATGACCGAACCTTGGCCCAGCTGCAAAAGCTCGTTGATCAAAAGCTTGGTGCGCCCCAGTTCGGCGGATACGTCCAGGGGGATGTCCAGTATGAAGTCCAGGTCGCGCCGGCCGGATTCAGCACGGGGGACTTTGGCCTCCTGCGTCAAATCCTTGAACGATGCCTCGCGGCTTTTGGCTGACAGCTGAGCCTGCTCGCGTTCGCGCTTAACAGAGGTCTCTTCTTCGCCAGCCAGGGCAGCGGCCCACTGTTCCGCCAGGGCCTCGTCTCCCGCACCGGCGTCGCCGCCTGCGGCAGGGGCGGCATCACCACCGCCGACAGCACCGAGGGCTTGCTCGAAGGGGTCGCCGCCTCCTCCGTCAGTGTCGTCTTCCAGGGCAGCGGCCCATTCCGCGGCTAATTGGTCTTGGTCGATGTCGTCGGGGGCCATGTCAGCCACCTCCCCTTAGAAATGGGTTTCCTCTTCCCGGATAACCTGGAAGGCTTTGTTGGATTTCACGTTGCCCGGGATTCCCCAGAATTTTTTCACGCCCTGCACCTCGGCCTTTAAAAGGGCTTCCACGTCCGTGTCCAGCAGGATGATGTCCCCCTCTTTGAGAGAGAGAAGCTGGCGCCCGGAAAGCTGGGACTTGCCGAACTCCACCACAACTTCCACAGGGGTTTCCATAAGCCGCTCCTTGAAGCGGCTTATCCAGGCATGGTCCACTTCCAGTCGCTCGGACTGGAAGGAGGCGTAGAGTTTTGAACGAATGGGTTCGATGGTGGCGTAGGGCAGGCAGGCGATCATGGAGCCGATGGCGTTCTCCAGCTCCACCTCGAAGGTGACCACGACCACCACGTCGGAAGGGGGCACGATGGCCGCGAACTGGGGGTTTATCTCGGAGCGGATAAGCTCCACGTGCACCTCGTGCACGGGCCTCCAGGCGTCTTCGAGGTTGGCCAGGGCGATCCTGACCACCTTGGAAATGATGGCCTGCTCGATGGGTGTGAAGTCCCGGCCCTCGACCTTTGGCTGACTGCCAGCCCCGCCGAAGAAATTTTCCACCAGGGCGAACACCAGGCGCGAATCCACAACCAGGATGGCATTGCCGCGCAGGGGGTCGAGCTTGAAGATGTTTATCGAGGTCGGCACCGGCAGGCTCCGCATGAAGTCGCCGAATTTGGACATGTCGATGGAGATGGGGTTCACGTCCACGCGTTTGCGCATGGCATTGGCCATGGCATTGGTGGCCAGACGTGAAAAACGGTCGTTTATTATCTCAAGGACGGGCATTCGCCCGCGGATGATGCGGTCCTGGTTGGAGAGGTCAAAGGGCACTATGCCCGAATCGTCCTCCAGGATTTCAGACTCGGCCTCAACTTCGCCGCCGGTCAGTCCCCGAAGTAGGGTGTCGACCTCGTCCTGGCTCAGGATTTTACTCATGTCCTGTCCCTACTGGATCACCCTGTCGGTGATGAACACCTGTTTCACCATGCCAGGCCCCATGATCTGGTTCACCCGGTTCTGCAGCTCGGTGCGGAAGGCGATCATTCCGTCCACGTTGGAAAGTTCTTCGCTGGTCTTGGACCAGAGAAGGGTCAGAATGGCGTCCTTGACCCGGGCCTGGTATTTTTCGGCGAACTCCGCGGCCGTATGCTCGTCCTTGAAGTCGAATTCCACGGAAAGGCGGACATAGCGCTTGCCGCCTGGATCGGCCAAGTTCGTGACGATATTTTGGATGGAAGTAACGGGTTTTTTCTCGTCTTTTTTCTTCTCATCCTTCTTCTCTTCCTTCTTCTTCTCTTCCTTCTTTTCCTCTTTCTTCTCTTCCTTCTTAGCTCCCTCAGGCGGGGCTTGTTCTTCTGTGCTCTCAGGCGGAGGGGCCTTGAAGAACTTCAGGTATGCGAAGTATCCGCCGCCGCCCAAGGCAGCGAGAACCACCACCAGAAGGATGATGATAAGGAGTTTGCCTTTCTTCTTTTTTGGCTGTGCGCCATCTTCTTCTTCAAGATCGGCCATCCTCGGCTCCTTGTTCGCGTCAGCGGTTTCTTTCCCCGAAAAGGTCCGTGCCCACCCGCACCATGGTGGCGCCTTCCTCCACGGCCTGCTCCAGGTCGTGGGACATGCCCATGGAAAGAACGGGCAGGGCCTGGCCAAGGCGGTCCGCAAGCTCATGTTTGAGCTTGGCTGCCTGGGCGAAGAGGCTTCGATTGGCCTCCGGGTCTTCATCCCAGGGGGGCAAAAGCATGAGCCCCTCGAGTTTCAGCCCGGACAGCCCGCGCACTTCCTGCGCCAAGGGCAGCGTACCTTCCAGGGAACAGCCGGCTTTCTGGGTTTCGCAGGCAAGATTGACCTGCACCAGCACAGGCTGGATTATCCCACGAGCCGCGCATTTTTTATGCAACATCCGGGCCAGTTCAATTGAATCAATGGAATGAATCAAATCGAATCGCCCTGCTACGTACTTCACCTTGTTTTTCTGCAACCGGCCAATGAAGTGCCAGCGGACATGAAGATCCGCCAGAGCGTCCATCTTGGGCAAAGCCTCCTGGACGTACGACTCCGCGAACACCGCCTGTCCCGCCTGATTAAGAGCGGCCACGTCCTGGGGGGGGTGGGTCTTGGACACGGCCACCAGGGTCACATCCGCCGGGTTCCGGCCGACCCGGGCACAGGCGCGCGCTATGCGTTTACGAACCTGATCCAGGCGTATTCTCGCGTTCATCATCTCCGGCATGGCCCATGCGGTAACACAATAGTAGCTGATGGAAAATGGGGGAGGGCAGACCCAAAGCCGGCAATCGTTCCGGGAGGGTTTGAATTGAAAATGGCGGTGGGCTATCCTGTTGCCAAGAAGGGAGTAACCCATGCACCTGATCGCAGAGAAAGTGGTTTCCTGGATGTCCGAGAGGGACAACAACTCCATTGAGCCTGGATCGGACCTGCCAGCCTTTGATACGCCCCTGCTTGGGTGCGCCTCAGGTGCGGATCCGCTGTTTGCATTGTTGAAGAGGGACATCGGGCCGGAGTTCTACTGGACGCCGCAAGAAGCCTACTCCTTGGCCTATCCCGAGGAAGATGTTCGCGCTGAAGAACTTACGGTTATCGCCTGGGTGCTGCCCCAAACCGCACACACACGCGCAGCGCACCGAAAGGCTCGTGATATGCCGAGCATCGAGTGGAGCCGGGCGCGTCACTACGGGGAGATGGTGAACGAGAACCTGCGGAGGTTCATGATTGAACTGCTGGCTGAGCGTGGTGTTGCCGCGATTGCACCGACGCTTCTCCCCCAGTGGGGGCGGGCCATGTCAGAACGGTTCGGGTTCGCGTCGAACTGGTCCGAGCGGCACGCGGCTCACGCCTGCGGCTTGGGCACATTCGGCCTGTCGGACGGGCTGATCACCCCGGCTGGCAAAGCGGTGCGAGTTGGGTCTGTTGTGGCCAAAACCGTGCTTTCACCAACACCCAGGCCCTATATCGCCCACAACCAATGGTGTCTGCGTGCCGCCAAGGGCGTCTGCCGGGGCTGCATCAAGCGCTGCCCGGCCGGGGCCATCACTGAAGCCGGTCACGACAAAATAAAATGCAAGGACTACATCCGAGGAGTGACGGCGGGATTTGTCGAGCGCGAGCAGCTGGGATTTCCGGTGAACAGCTGCGGATTGTGCCAGGTCGGTACGCCGTGTGAGGCACGCAACCCGACTGCTCCCAGGCGGTGAAAACATCATTCAGGTGAAAGTGCGCGCCCTTTTCAGCGGATTTGTGTCCTGAAACACCGAGCGGGTGGCCCGTCAATGCAGAAGCTTGGCGACTTAGCAAGTACAAAACCCCGAGTAGCGGGATTGCGGGTGCGAGTCGTAGGCTACTCGCCTTTCCTGGCGAAATTGGTCTGGTCCGTCCGGCACAGGGGACAGCACCAATCAACGGGGAGCTTGTCCCCAGGGGTGCCGGGCTTGATGCCGCCCTTTTCGTCGCCCCGCTTGGGGTCGTAGGTGTAGCCGCACAGCAGGCAAACGTATCTGTCTTCCATCGGTATTTTCCTCCCTCGTGGGTTGCGCTATACGGAACAAATGCGCATCGCTTCAAGCTGGGTCCTGCCCAAACTCCTGTCTTTCGTGGCCCCGTACCGCAAACGTTTTTTTCTGGGCCTTATCAGCAATGCCGCGGCCCGGGCCTGCGACCTGATACCCATGATCCTGGTGGGACGGGCCGTGGATGCCATCACAGCCGCCAAGTCAGGCCTGGCCCCGGGGCTGGACACCCTGCTCCTCTACGGGGGCGGGGTGCTCGTTGCCTTCGTCTGCCTTGCCGCGTTTCAATCAGTGAGCGACTACGCTCTGGACTCCATGGCTCAGCACGTGCGCCACGATTTGAGGAACGCGCTCTACCGCCACCTGCAGCGGCAAGATATGCATTTTTTCGAGGAACGCCAGTCCGGGGATCTCTTGAATGTGGTCTCCTCGGACGTGGACACCCTGGAGACCTTCCTCTCCGATTCCACCACCTCTTCGATTCGCCTGGTGATCACTTTCGTGGGAACCTTCGCGGTTCTTTTCTGGATCGATTGGCGCCTGGCGCTCCTGCTTCTGGCTCCCATGCCTGTGGCCTTCGCCGCGGTGCGCACCTTTTCAACGCGTATCCGGCCGCGCTACCGCGAGGCCCGAAAGGCCGTGGGCCAAGTGGCGGCCATCATCGGCAACAACCTGCGGGGCATGGGCGTGATTCAGGCCTTCACGGCCGAGGAGGACCAGGCCCGAAGGGTGGATGTGCAGTCTGCTCGCTACAGGGATGAGGCCGTGGGCGCAGCCCTGGCCAGGGCGCGCTTTATTCCTGTGCTCTACTGCGTGGCCGGAGCGGCCTTCGCCCTGCTCATTGCGGGCGGCGGCTGGCTGACCCTTTCCGGAAACGGGCCGACCCTTGGCGACTACGCCACCTTCATCCTGCTGGCCACCCGCATGATCCTGCCGCTTTTCGTGTTCGGCATGCTCATCAATCAGTTCCAGCGCTCTGAGGCGTCGGCCGTTCGCATCTGGGGGGTGCTGTCGCTCAAGCCGGCTATTGCGGACAAACCAGGTTCGGTGCCCCTTGATGAGACGCCCCTTGCGATCCGGTTCGAGAACGTCCGCTTCGCCTACCCGGACCGCGAGCCAGTCATAAACGGTGTGGATTTCACCATGGAGCGCGGCAAGGTGCTCGGAGTGGTTGGGCCCACGGGAGCTGGCAAATCCACCCTGGTGAAGCTCATGCTGCGCCATCTGGAGCCGGCCTCGGGACGGATAGCACTCAATGGGCGGGATATTTCGGAATTCACCTTGGAAAGCCTGCGCCGCCACATGGGCTATGTTTCCCAGGACGCGTTTTTGTTCGCCGGCAGCGTGGCCGAAAACATCCGCCTGGGAGCGCCGGAGGCTACGGGTCAGGCGTTAGCGGATGCCGCACGTATCGCCGGCGCGCTTGAGTTCATCAAGGAGCTGCCACAGGGTTTTGACACGCCCATCGGCGAGGGAGGGGTGAAACTTTCCGGTGGTCAGCGCCAGCGTATTTCGCTCGCCCGGGCGGTGCTGAGAAACCCGGACATCCTAGTGCTGGACGAGGCCACCTCGGCCGTGGACACCCGCACCGAGGGCATCATCCAGCACAACCTGCATGCTTTCCGGCAGAACCGCATGACCCTGGCCGTCGCTCATAGGCTCTCCACCGTGCGCCTTGCGGATGAGATCATCGTGGTGGTGGAAGGCGTGATCGTGGAGCGCGGCCGCCATGACGATCTGCTGGCCCAGAAAGGTGTTTACGCCGGCCTGTGGGCCGTGCAGAGCGGGGAGGGGCGGGGGTAATTATTTGCTTCTCCAACCTCGCGAGGGGTGAGGTTTTTTTCAACCCGAATAGGAAGTCCCGTGCAGGGGAGATTGACTTAACAAGGGCAGTATGTTGCATGTTTATAAGCCACGCACATTCTGCCACGACCAAGGATAGTCAATGATCCCCAAGCTCGAACTGCTGCGCAAAATCCCGTTCTTCTCCGCTTTCCCGGATGATGCGACACTTGAGGCGTTCGTCAATGAAGGCCATTGGGCGAAGCTTGGCAGTGGAAGCGTGGTTTACCGTGTCGGCGACTCGGCCAACAAGATATACATAGTTCTTGGTGGAAAAATCCGGATCACGCGCAACAACAAGGTCCTGACGACATTGGGACCCGGCGACATATTCGGGGAGGTAGGGCCGTTTTTAAATATCGCCAGGACTGTCACGGCCGTCTCCATGGGAGACGCTATCCTGTTCGAGTTCGAGAAGGCGGTGCTTGATCGCGTTCCGATCGAGATCCGTTATAATATCATGAAATTCCTCTACATCATCACAACCAAGCGGTTTGTTGAGACAACACGGAAGATCACTCTGACCTGATGTCTAAAACGAGAGCGTGCGCGCCCTGGTGGAGCGTTTAACAGAGCAGATAAAACAAAAGGCCCGGCAGTAGCGTAACTGCCGGGCCTTTTATCAGCTGCTAGCGGCCGAAATCATTCCTGTATCTTCCTATACTTGCACGTCTTCACAGGGCAGGCAAGGTGCTCGCCGTACCGCTTCGACTGCTTTCGCACCAGAATAGGCGAATCGCACTCCGGACATTTTTCCTGCACCGGCCAATCCCAGACAGCCTGGTCGCAGTTGGGATATTTGGAGCAGGAGTAGAACAGCTTGCCGAAGCGTGAACTCTTCTCCACCAGCTCCCCGTCGCAGCCTTCGCGCGGGCAGGGGACGCCCGTGGTGAAGGGGCGGGTGTGCTTGCACTTGGGGTAGCCGGAACAGGCGATGAATCGGCTCCCTGTGCGGGCTTTCTTTAAATACAGATCCTTGCCGCAATCGGGGCAGGTGCCCACCACTTCGGGTGGAGCTTCGGCCGCCTTTTCAGCGAACTGGTACTTGCCGTCCTCGTTGCGGGTGAAGTTCGAGGTGGACTTGCACTCAGGGTAGCCGGAGCAGGCCAGGAACTCGCCGGTGCGGCCGAACTTCACCTGCATGGGCTTGGCGCACTTGGGGCAGGCCAGACCAGAGTCGATCACCTGCTTTTCCATGTCCTTGGAGGCCTTTTCCAGGGCCGGGTAGAAGCCGTTGGTGAATTCGGACAGAAGAACGTGCCAGTCCTTCTTTCCTTCGGCCACCAGATCCAGGGCCTCCTCCATGCCAGCGGTGAAGCCCACGTCCATGATGGTCTGGAAATGCTCGGAGAGTTTGTCTGAAACCGTAGTGCCAAGCTCTGTGGGAGCGAAGTGTTTTTCCTCCAGGCGAGCGTAGTCGCGGTCCAGCAGGGTGGAGATGATGGCCGCGTACGTGGAGGGCCGACCAATGCCCTTCTCTTCCAGTTCGCGTACCAGGGAGGCCTCGGTGTAGCGCGCCGGGGGCTGGGTGAATTTCTGCTCTTTCTTGATCTCCAAAAGCTTCAAGTCCTGGCCCTTCTTGAGTGGCGGCAGGGCCTTTTTGGCTCCCTCGCCCTCTTCCTCGGCGTCCTGGCCGTAGACCTTCAGGTAACCGGGGAAGAGCAGGCGCTCCCCCTTGGCCTTGAATTCGGCACGGCCCGCAACGATGGTGGCCGCGGTGTCCCAGAACTTGGCCACTGCCATCTGGGAGGCCACGAAACGTTCCCAGATGAGCTTGTAGACCATGAACTGGTCCTTGGGCAGAAGACCGGCCACGTCTTTGGGCGTCACGTGCACGTCGACCGGGCGGATGGCTTCGTGGGCGTCCTGGGCTCCGGACTTGGTTTTGAAAATTCTGGGCTTCTCCGGGTAGTATTCCTGCCCCAGGGAGTCCACAATGTAGGCCTTCGCCGCATCACGGGCTTCGTCGGCAATGCGGGTGGAGTCGGTACGCATGTAGGTAATGAGCGCCGTGGTGCCACGTTCGCCCAGGTCCACACCCTCGTAGAGCTTCTGGGCCGCGCCCATGGTCTTCTTGGCGGGGTAGCCCAGCCGCTGGTTGGCGGCCTGCTGCAACGTGGAGGTGATGAAGGGTGGAGGAGGGGACTTCTGGCGTTCCTTCTCGGCCACATCCTTCACCAGGAAAGGCTGGCCTTTCAGTTCCTCTTCCAGGCTCGTGGCAACCTTGCCGCTTCCTATGTGGGCCTTCTTGCCCCCGAGTTTGCTGAGTTCGGCATCGAAGGGCGGCGGCGTCCCGGCATCCAGGCGCGCCTTGAAGAGCCAATATTCCTCGGGAACAAAGGCCAGGCGTTCCTTTTCGCGGTCCACAACCATCTTGAGGGCCACGGACTGCACGCGCCCGGCGCTGATGCCTTTGCGCACCTTTCTCCACAAGAGAGGGGAAATCTTGTATCCCACCAGCCGGTCCAGGATACGCCGGGCCTGCTGGGACTCGAAGAGCTTCTCGTCGATGGAGCTGGGGTGGTCAAGGGCTTCACGCACGGCCTTGGCCGTGATCTCGTTGAACTGGATGCGCCCGATGTTGGGATTGGTTTCCTTGAGAAGCTCGGCAATGTGCCAGGCGATGGCCTCGCCCTCGCGGTCGGGGTCAGGGGCAAGGTAGATGGTCTTTGCCTTGCCAGCCACCTTGAGGAGCTGGTCAACGACCTTTTGTTTGCCCGGGATGACGCCGTACTGGGGTTCGAAGCCGTTGGCTTCGTCCACGCCGAGCTTTTTCTGGGGCAGGTCGCGGACGTGTCCCACAGAGGCTTCCACGTAGAACTTGTCTCCGAGAAACTTCTTGATGGTCTTTACCTTAGCCGGGGACTCGACAATTATGAGGTCTTTCGCCATGACAGGGCGGCTATAGCCATCGTCAAGAGGTTAGGCAAGGGGCGGGTGACGTTTGTCGCCCAAATACAATAAAAAAGGAGGCCACTCTATGAATGCTCACCGCTTCGGCCACGTGGCCCTGATCGGACCGCCAAACGCTGGCAAGTCAACGTTGTTGAACGCTTTTCTCGGACAAAAGCTGGCCATTGTCAGCCCCAAACCCCAGACCACCCGCAACCGGTTGGCTGGCATATTCACCACGGACGAGGCCCAGATTGTGCTGCTGGACACCCCGGGCGTGCACATCCCCCGCGGCTCGAAGCTCAACAGCCGCCTGGTCGAGGCCGCCTGGCAGGCCCTGTCCCAGGCCCAGGCCATCGTCATCGTGCTGGATGCCCCGTTCTATTCACGCAAACCAGACATCCTGGAAAAAGACATCAAGCTCCTCGCCCGTCCGGTGGAGCGTTCCGGTCTGCCTGTGATCATTGCCCTCAACAAGACCGACGCCCTGGCCGATATGAAGGGCTTATTGCCAGTTATGGCCCGTCTCGGCGAGGCTTGGCCCGGCTCCGAAATAGTGCCGGTGTCCGCGCTCAAGGAGCGCGGCCTGGACGCTCTGGTGAAAGCCATGACCGGGCATTTGCCCGAGGGCGAGTCGGTCTATTCCAGTGACGAACTCACCACCGCGCCCATGCGTTTTCTGGCGTCGGAAATCATCCGCGAAAAGCTTTTTTTGAAGCTCACCCAGGAACTGCCCTATAATACGGCTGTGGCCATCGAACACTGGCAGGAAACCGCCAAGGGCGCGCGCGTGAGCGCGGTGATCTACGTCTCGCGCGACAGGCACAAGGGGATGGTGATCGGCAAGGGCGGCAAGGTGCTCAAGGATGTGGGAACCCAGGCCAGGCAAGAGATCATGGAACTGACCGGAGCGCCCGTGCATCTGGAGCTTTTCGTGAAGGTGCGCGAGGACTGGACAGAGGACGAATTTTTCCTGAATGAATTGGGCGAGGAGCACGGATCGTAACCAGACCGCCGCTTGCCAAGCGTTTCAAAGCGGGCTACCAAGCCCGTCCACGACTTTTTCACATAATCCCGCATTTCGGGACCATATACTAGGAGGCCGCAATGTCTTCTCCCAAGCTCAAGCTGGGAATCCCCAAGGGTTCGCTCCAGGACGCCACCATCAAGCTCTTTGAGAAATCGGGCTGGAGAATCAAGGAACACCACCGCAACTATTTCCCTGAGATCGATGACGAGGAGATCACCTGCTCCATGTGCCGCGCTCAGGAGATGAGCCGCTACGTCGAATCCGGCCTCTTGGACTGCGGGCTTACCGGCAAGGACTGGATTCTCGAGAATCAGTCCGACGTGGTGATCGTGACCGACCTTGTCTACTCCAAGGTCAGCTCCCGTCCGGCCCGCTGGGTGCTGGCCGTGGCTGGCGATTCCCCTTTCAAGCGCCCCGAGGATTTGAACGGCAAGCGCATAGCCACCGAATTGGTGGGATACACCAAGCGCTACTTCGAGCAGGCCGGCATCAAGGTGGATGTCGAGTTTTCCTGGGGCGCCACCGAGGCCAAGGTGGTCGAGGGCCTGGCCGACGCCATCGTCGAAGTCACCGAGACCGGCACCACCATCAAGGCCCACGGGCTGCGCATCATTGCCGAAGTGCTGGTGACCAACACCCAGTTTATCGCCAACAAAGAGGCCTGGGCAGATCCCTGGAAGCGCCGCAAGATCGAGAACATGATCATGATGCTCCAGGGCGCGCTGCGCGCCGAAAAGCTGGTTGGGCTCAAGATGAACGTGCCCCACGGCGCCAAGGACAAGGTCCTGGCCGAATTGCCGAGCCTGAATTCTCCCACGGTGGCCCACCTGCTCAACTCGGACTGGCTCTCGGTGGAGATTGTTGTGGCCGAGTCAGTGGTGCGTGACCTTATCCCCAAGCTCAAGGACGCTGGAGCCGAGGGGATCATCGAATACTCGCTGAATAAGGTTGTTTAGTTCCCACCGCGCAAAATGATAAAACGCGCCCAAAGCAACGGATACGAAACGGTTTGGTTTGGGCGCGTATTTCTTTTTGTTCTTCTGGTAGCCTCAGCCCTTAGGTTGTGGAAGCTGGAAGTTCCCTCCTTGTGGTTTGACGAAGTCCTTGTGGCCATGGTGGCCAAACTACCTGTTTGGTCCATCTTTCAGCGATCAATGGCCGAGGATTTTCATCCTCCCACGTTCTATCTGCTCACCAAGCTGGTCATGACCGCAGGGCTCTCAGACTTCGTGCTGCGCCTGCCCCAGGTGGCTTTCGGAGTGACCGGGGTATGGTTTGCCTGGCGGGCCGGGAGGGAGATGCTCTCGGAAGGCTCGGGGCTTTTGCTTGCGTCGCTCACCGCAGTGCAGCCGTGGCACGTTTTACTTTCCAGGCAGCTACGCCCCTATAGCATTGTCTTCTTGTTCAGCTTCATGAGTTTCTTTTTCCTCTGGCGCGCAATTAAGGAAGGAAAAGCCAAGGATTTTTTACTGGCTGGTTTTGCCCTCTGGCCGCCGGTTTTGCTCCATTTTTCTGGTTTATTGGCGGTCGGCGGGGCAGGGTTGATTATGCTGTGTGCTTGGGCGCGAGGACGCATAAAATTTTCAAGGTTTCTATTGTTTTGCCTAGTATCTGGAATGGGGGTGGCCTGCGTTATTCCGTATTTCGTAGCTCTTATTAAACGCGAGAGGGCCATCGCCGGAGGCGCTGGTTATCCGGAAGTAGCCGGTGTGACTTTAGAAAAGCTTGGTGAGCTTTTTTTCCGAGATGCGCTAGTGCATATTCGTCTTGGGCTTGCTGTATTAATCGTAATTGGTGCCTCAACTCTATTCAAACGAAACAAGTTGCTGGGATTCATCTCTTTGGGGTGGTTTACTTTCCCTCTCCTGGCCTTAGTCGCAGCTCGATACAGTGATTATTTCAACCCATGGCACCTGATGTTTCTGCTCCCCCCAGTTCTCATCTGGAAGACCCAGGCGGTTAGAAGTCTGGCCGGTGAGAGGGCCATCCCCTGGCTTGCGTGTGCTTTCGCAATAATCGGAGGGATATGGTACCTCTTTCCAGTCCGGGAGTCTTATTATTCTGCTGCCAGTTATAGTGGGGACTACAAAGACAAAGCTCAAAGAATTCTTGGCAAACATAAACCTGGCCTCATCTATGTGTACAAGCAAAACGGTGAGGTAGGCCCCCTCAACTGGTACCTGGACCAGTTTGCCACTTCCAATCCCTTGCGAGCACAACGGCTGGTTTCACATGATGGGGTTGTGATATTGCAGTCTTCAGACACTGGATCTCAGCAGGAAGTTTTGACCAGAGAACCTGTCATCAGCCTTATAAACCTGCCTTTCAAACAGAGGATCACTGCTGCTCCTCATGATTTCATGACTTATGTCCACCGCATGGAATATGTCGCATGCCAGCCAGTGCTTGAGGATATTCTAATAGCCACCGAGGCGGGCCGAACAGGATTTGCGGAGTTCACATTCGAGAACTATTCAAACGTCCCGCAAAGAATAGTCGTTCATTTCGGCTATTCAAATCGTCGCGCTGGAAACCGCTTTGGTGTTCAGTGCCGTTTTGATGATGAACCCTATGCGGATTCATTTTCATTCGAGAGCGTAGGGCCCGACATGCGAGGACACGAGAAGATAGAGCTTGTCCGTGATCGTCCCTACAGGTTTCTGACGCTCCGTTTTGAACTCTTCAGGGATGGGAGTTTTTCGGCATTCACTGGTGAGGATACGGATGGAGTTCGATTTCTGGATTTTAGCCTCCAGAGTGTATCGGAAAAATAATTTGCTTTCCCCCTCTTGCCATCTCCGGAACGATGTCTATTTTTTATTTTACGTGCGGAGATCGAGCGGAACCGGCCCAACCCGAAAAGGAGGGATCACGACGAACCGCTATCTCCGCGGGGCCCGAGGCCCAAAGATTCCGGGCGGAGAACACCCCAAGGGAAGCGGATGAAAAGGACGCTCCCAGGGTCAGGCAGGAGTAAGTGTCTGAACCGCGCGGATCGGTTTTTCGGCAGGCACTGGACACAGGCAACCGAGCAACCAACCTGAAAATGGGGCTGAAAGCCCCGGGACGCCGGGTGGAAGTGTTCCGGAATACCGAGCCTCAGGGCGGTACCGGAAGCAGAAGAATGAGACGTGATATCCCGGCGCGGTTCTTCGGATAGGCACTGGACGCAGGCAACCGGTCAACCAACCTAAACACCTCCGGCAGGCGCTTCATGCGTCTGCTCTGTCAGAGCCCCCCTCCCCTTGCGGGAGGGGGGCTTCTCATTTACTGAACAATCGTCGTGAACCAGCCGGAGCACTGAAGAGAATAGTTCGCTGTTTGCGCGAGGTTATCTGCGCTTGTTCTGGTCCAGTCTCCCTGCGTCTCATGGCTCGGAAGGATCTGCCTTACCTGTACGAGGCTCTCATGGCCCCCTCTTACGTCGCTCTCAATGCCCAAGGCTTGCTCAAACCCAGAGCAGAGGCTGCGTTGGCCCTGATGCGCGAATGCCGGATCTGTCCCCGTATCTGCGGGGTGAACAGGCTTGATGGGGAAATCGGCTCTTGCGGGGTTGGGCGCCTGGCGCGGGTGGCCAGCCATTGTCTTCATTTCGGCGAGGAGGAGTGCCTTGTTGGGCAAGGCGGTTCGGGCACGATTTTCTTTTCGGGGTGCAATCTCAGATGCGTGTTCTGCCAGAATTCCGACATCAGCCGAAGCCCGGAATCCGGAATCGAGGTGTCGGCCAGCGAATTGGCCGCCATCATGCTCGACCTTCAGGCTAGGGGCGCGTCCAATATCAACCTGGTCACTCCAAGCCATGTCACTGCCCAGATACTCGAAGCCCTCCCCTTGGCGGTGGAAGGTGGTCTGTGCCTGCCGCTGGTGTACAACTCGGGCGGGTATGACAGCCTGGAAACGCTCGCACTGCTTCAGAGAGTAGTGGACATCTACATGCCGGACGTGAAGTTCTGGGACCCTGTTGTGGCGGCCAAGTTGTGCGGGGCAGCGGATTATCCTGAGCGAGCCCGGCAGACCCTCACGGCCATGCACGCCCAGGTGGGGGATTTGTGCCTGAACAAGCATGGAGTGGCCGAACGAGGGCTTCTGGTGCGCCATCTCGTTCTTCCGGGAGAATTGGCCGGAACAGCCGGGTGGATGAATTTTCTGGCGACAGAACTCTCCACCGAAACCTACGTCAACCTCATGGACCAGTACCGTCCCTGCGCGGATGCCTGCTCCTTGCCCGGGCTCGACCGTACGCTTACTGCCGAGGAATTCCGGCGCGCCCGCGAAGCAACCGTGGCTTCGGGTATCTCCCGTCTGGATGAAAGAAGCCATGGGACTTTGCGGATACTGCTAAAGAGAATGTTCGAACAGGATTCGGGTTAGGGCGGACCATGGTGTTCCGCTGCGGCATAAGGAGCTGTATTTCGAGCGTTTATGCTGTCAAACGAGGCAAGTGGTTACATTTTTGTCAACGAAATCCACCTTTTCGCCTTGAAGCAGGCCACCCTTTGGAGTAAAAAAGCAAATCCCCGCATTGAACCAGGGGAACCCAAAAACGACCTTACTTGGAGGACAAACATGGCGGTGTTCAAGTGTAAGAACGCTGACGATGTGCTCAAGGCGGTAAAAGACTATAACGTCTCTTTCGTGCAGTTCTGGTTCATAGACATCTTGGGAATGCTCAAAAGCTTCCAGATCACCCCCAGGGAGCTGGAAGCGGCCTTCGACGAGGGTATGGGCTTCGACGGCTCTTCCATCACCGGGTTCACCAAAATCCACGAATCGGACATGGTGGCCTTTCCCGACCCCACCACTTTTCAGCTGGTGGCCTGGCGCCCGTCGGACCGTCCGGTGGCCCGGCTCTTCTGCGATGTGAAGAATCCCGACGGGACCCCGTTCGCCGCGGATTCGCGCTACGTGCTCAAGAAAATGCTCAAGAAAGCGGCTGACCTCGGCTATACCTACTTCGTTGGTCCAGAGCTTGAGTTCTTCCTCTTCTCCAGCGCTTCCGAACCGAAGATCCTCGACAAGGGCGGCTACTTTGACGCCCCCCCCCTGGACTTGGCCAACGACGTTCGCCGCGACATTATTTTCGCCCTGGAATCCATGGGCATCGCCGTAGAATACTCCCACCACGAGGTGGCGCCGTCCCAGCACGAGATCGACCTGCGCTACAACGAGGCCCTGGCCATGGCGGACACGGCCATCACCTATCGCGTGGTGGTCAAGGAAGTGGCCCGCAAGCACGGCTGCTACGCCTCTTTCATGCCCAAGCCGCTTTTCGGCGAGAACGGCTCTGGCATGCACGTGCATCAGTCGCTGTTCAAGGGCTCCAAGAACGCCTTCTACGACGCCTCCTCTCCAAATCATCTCTCCACTGAAGCCCAGGCCTACATCGCTGGTCTTCTCAAGCATGCTCCGGAGTTCGCCTGCGTCACCAACCAATGGGTCAACTCCTACAAGCGCCTGGTGCCCGGCTACGAGGCCCCGGTATACATCGCCTGGGCCCAGCGCAACCGTTCCGCGCTCATCCGCGTGCCCATGTACAAGCCAGGCAAGGAGTCGGCCACCCGCATCGAGCTTCGTTGCCCTGACCCGGCCGCCAACCCCTACCTGGCCTTCGCGGTGATGCTGGGCGTGGGCCTGAAGGGCATCGAGGACGGATACAAGCTGGCCAAGCCAGTGGAGGACAACATCTTCCACATGAGCGAGAGGGAGATGAAGAAGCACGGCATCGCCTCGCTGCCCGGCAGCCTGTACGAGGCCGTAAGCAACTTGGAGAAATCCACACTCATGCGCGACATTCTCGGCGACCACCTGCACACGGCCCTGGTGGAATACAAGCATGACGAGTGGGACAAATACCGCATGCAGATTACCGAATACGAGATCGAGAAGTACCTGCCGATTCTGTAGCGGGCGAAGACGCCGAGCCCGAGGCCGCCCGGATACGGGCGGCCTTTGTGGTTAAGAACGGCCCACACTTGAACTTACCCGGTATCCGGGTATCCTGCCCCCATCGCTACCGCCAGGAGGAGCCATGATCGGTAACCAGCGCCTGCTTTTCGGCATTCCGGACGGAATCGCCTACTTCAATTGCGCGTACACCTCCCCCCTACCCGAGCCCGTGCTGGAAGCGGGGCGAGAGGCCATGGAACTCAAGCGCTCGCCCTGGCTCATGACCCCGGACCGTTTCTTTGCGGATCTGGAAGCGGCCAGAGCCGCCTTTTCCAGGGTGTTGGGAGCAAAGCCCGAGGGTGTGGCCGTGGTTCCGTCGGTCTCCTACTCCATGGCGGTGGCAGCCAAGAACCTGCCCCTCGCCAAGGACAAGGCCGTGCTCATCTTGGACGAGCAGTTTCCATCCAACGTCTATTCCTGGCTCAAGATGGCTCCGGGACGAGTACGCGCCGTTCCGCGCCCTGGCGAAGGGACCTGGTCCGATTCCGTGCTCTCGTTCATAACCGACGAGATCGGGCTGGTGGCCCTGCCGCACTGCCACTGGATCGACGGCACGGTCTTTAACTTGAAGGCGGTGCGAGAGGCCTGCGACAAGGTTGGAGCGCATCTGGTTGTCGACGCCACTCAGTCGCTCGGAGCCATGGAGTTCGATTTGGACGCGGTGAGGCCCGACATCCTTGCAGTGGCCGGGCACAAATGGCTGCTTGGCCCATACGGTGTCGGCTTCTGCTATGTGGACGAGCGCTGGAGGAGGGGCGAGCCTTTGGAAGAGAACTGGCTCAACCGCGAAGGCAGCGAGGATTTTTCGAGTCTGACCGAATACAGGGACAACTATCGGCCTGGAGCGAGACGATACGATGTGGGCGAAGCCAGCAACTTCATCCTCATGCCCATGGCCGCCGCGGCTCTCACTCTCATCGATTCCTGGGGCGTTGATAAAATCGCCATGAGTTTGAGCACGATCACCAAAAAGCTGGCGCTCACGGGCCAGGCCTTTGGCCTAACCCCCACAGCCGAAAGCGAGCGCGCCCCGCACATGATCGGGCTCAGGCTTCCGCACGGCCCGGCCAAGCCGGTTGCCGCGGCCATGGCCAAGGAAAACGTGTTCGTGAGCGCCAGGGCCGGCACGCTACGGGTCGCGCCACACCTCTATGCCAACGCGGCGGACATCGAACAGTTCACCAATGTGCTGGCGAGGAGTCTTTCCACGTAGGAGTATTTCTTCTCCGAGACTATCTGTGTTATCGTGTGGTCGCAAACGACCCGTTAGGAGGGCCAATGAGCCTGGAATGGATCAAGCACGACGACTCCACCTACTACATGAGCCTGGGCAAGGCCCTGCTCATGACTGTGGTGTATGATCGCCTCACTCCGCCCGGATGGAAGGTTCAGGTAGGGCAGCGTTCGCTCAAGGACAAGTTCTCCTCCCTGGAGGATGCCCAGAAAATAGCCCTGGCCTTTGCGGAAAAAGTCGCTGGGGGCATCAGGGCCGACCTGGATTCGCTCAAAGCCCCGGCCGGAGACGGCGGTTCCGCCGGCGCGTGACCCCTCCCAGCTCCTGAAGCAGGAGAGAAGCGAAGATCCTCGGGGCGGGCGTTCCCTGCAGGATGTTCAAGTGCTTCGCAAGTTGGGTTCGTGGCGACCACTTGAACTTGAGGCAGCCTTGGAAGCGTCCAGCAGTGTATGCGTTTTCGTGCGGCCAGGGCCTGGCTCCCTGCTTTTCACTTCGAGCCGCTGCTGAGGAATCAATTCAGCATGCGTTAGGGTCGCCCAGTACCTCGCGGAGCTTGCCGCCGTCCTGGAGCCCCTGAATGTAGGCGAAACGCACGTAAAGGTGTCTGAGTCTTTCGGTAAGCCCTTCCATTTCCGTCAGTATCCCATGAGCGTCCTGCTTCTTCTCCTCGGGGATAAGCGCCAGGATGCGCTCCTCCACCGTGCGCAGGGTCTCGAAGTATTGCGGAGCTTCCTCGCCTGGAAGGGGTGCGTTCCAGAGATCCTCGAGCCGCGAAGAGATGATGTCCGGAAAAACTGTCTTGGTGGCGTCCATTGCTGCCTTCCTTGCTGTTTCTTAACCTAGGTGAGGCTTGTCCATAACACATCTCGAAACGATGGTCATGCTGACCGTGCATTTGTTTGGTGAAAAAAGAATTCGTCGTCACTCCCCATGCAGGTAGCGGATGAAATCCCCCCGGCCGGCCAGCTTGCAGTCCAGGTAGAGGCCTATATATTCGGCATAGGTCATGGGCTGTCCGTACACGTTGAACCGCCAGCCTTCGCCCCCGAACGTAAGCCCGTGAAAGGCCGCAACCTGGGGATGGATAGGCAGTTCGAAATCCGGGTACAGTTCGGGGCAGGCCTCCTGAAAACCGTCCGGAAGAGGCGGTAAGCCAAGGCGCGCAAGAATGGTTTGCGCCACATGGACCATGAGGCGTTTGCGCGGGTGGTTCACGCTCTGGAAGAGCTTTTCGTGTCTGAACGCGTCTTCAATGAGGTCCACGTAGGGCACATCGCACAAGCTCTCCTTTTCACGTTCCCTGCCCAGGGTGTCTGCCAAAAGCCCGGCAAGGCCGAACATGCGGTCCAGATTGCCCTTAAGGGCCACGTGCAGGGCCTCGGCCTTGGCGAGACCTCGTTCCAACAGACCGTCCAGCAGGGAGTCGGAGTAGTCGAAGCCAGCCCTGTTGGACCAGAAAGGCCAATACCCCTTGAAAAGCATGTTGGGATAGCACAGGACAGCCGCGTTTCGAGGCAGCCGCGCTTTCAGGCTTTCCGAAGACAATTCTCCCCAGTTGGCGCCTAGGTGCTGGTGGAGGAAAAGCCCGCAGCGGGAAAGGCTCTCCTCGGGGATGGCCTGGCGGGTGAAATTCACATAGAATTCCACCTCGAGCCCGGAGGCGAACTCGGGAGAGGCGGACAGCAGGGCCGCCAAGGTTTCCCCCTGGCAGTTGCCGTGAAGGATGCACAGTTTTTTTTTCTCAATCGCCATGGCCGCAGGCTCTATCACAGCCTAAGCTCAAGGAGAACACATGACCACCCGAGACCAGGCGTTGAAAGACATCATGGCCCAGGGGCCAGAGCAGCACATGGTCCTTCACGCGCTGCAGACCGAGGCCGTCATGCGGGCCCTGGCCGCGCGCTTGGGCCGGGACGAGGACATGTGGGGGCTGGCCGGGCTCCTGCACGACCTGGACTACCCTCAAACAAAGGATCAGCCCGAACGCCACGGCCTGGTTTCGGCAGAGCTTCTTTCAGGCAAGCTGCCCGAGGAAGCCCTGCGGGCCATCAAGGCCCACAACGGCGAGATGACCGGGGTCTCTCCCGAGTCCGTGTTCGATTTCGGATTGCGCTGCGCGGAAACGGTGACAGGCATGATTCACGCCGCCTCGCTCATGCGACCCACGGGTTACGATGGGCTGGAGGCCAAGAGCGTCAAGAAGAAGATGAAGGACAAGGCCTTTGCCCGGGCGGTGCGCCGGGAGAATATCCTGGAGTGCGAGAAGGCGGGGCTGGGGCTGGATGAGTTCCTGGCGCTGTCAATCGGGGCCATGCGGGAAGTGAAGGCATAGCCCCGAAAGAACGCGCACAAGTGACAACTGGATACGCTGCTAGAAACGGTAGCTCTTGTTGGCCTTGGAGAAATCCATGGGCGTCAGCCCCACGTTCACCTTGAGGTCCTTGTAACCGTATTGCTCCTGCAGGGCCCCGGCGCCGTCATAGCAGGAAATGCCGATTGGCAGCAGATGCTGCTTGTCCACATGAAGAACCACTCGGGCGGCGTAGTATTCCCTGCCGCCATCCGAAGTGAACGCGGCTTCAACCTTGGTGGAAGGCCTGCCGTCATAGGTGTCGTCGGTGATGTTCACGCCCTTCAGCTCTCCGTGCTCCAAGGCCAGGGGGATGTTTTGGCGCATCATCTCGATGATGAAGCCAACGCCGATGTCGGTAATGGGATGCCGGTTGCCGTCCATGAGGGCTTTGTCCCTGGGCTTGAAGGACCAGGTCCACAATCCGAGCAGACCGTCGCAACGGGCCAGAACCTTGTCGCTGTATTCGCCCTGGACGTAGAGAGCTTCCTTGGCCATGCCCTCCAGCCATTTCATATACACCTTGAACGGCTTCTGGAATTTGACGAGAATGAGTTCCTTTTCCTTCAGGGTATCCCCAATTCGTTCCTGCTTCTGGAAATTGGCAGTGTAGTCACGAACCTGAGAGTAGCTCGCCTCCATCTTCTCCAGCAGGGCCAGGAGGGCGCTGCCGTCTTCGGCAGCCTGGGAGGGGCGGTCGAAAGGGGACGAGAACAGAAAGCAGGCAAGGATCAAGAGTGCAAACCGGGTCATCGTTATCTTTTCTCCAAAACTGGAATATGCAGGGCGGACTCCAAACAGAGCGCCCTGACACCTGTTTGTAGACGTTGTTTCTTTGGGCGGGGTTACGCCGCGGCCGCGTTAGCCGCCCGGGCGTATCATGAACCGTACCCCTAACTATGTCCGTATTTCAATAAGGCAACCCTAGAACGGGTTGATGGTCCTCTCCCTGGTGAAGTGCATGTACCCGACGTTGGCGCCCAGGCGTAAGCCCACTCCGAAGCGGATTGGGGCCAGGATGACCTTTCCGGACTGCTGGTAGTTCATGCCGAAGCCGCCCACGATGTAGGCACTGCCGTCGATGCTCGGATAGCGCTGGAAGATCTGCTCCGGGTCGGTCATGTTGTAGATCATGCAGAACACTTTGGAGGCGTTCACACCAAGGTCGAACCCAACGGACGGGCTCTGCCAGTAGACGTACACTTTCTTGCCATTCTTCAGATACAGCCAGCCCTCGCCGTAGCGAAGACCCACCACGAGCGCACCCGCGCCCTCGTTGCCTTTGATGAAGCCGGTGGGTTCACCATACTTTTCGAAAGCCCTGGAAATCAGGTCGGCCAATCCTCTGGCCCCGCCCTCGAAAAAGCCCATGACCTGCTCGTCCACTTCCTTGCGGGAGTAGGTGCTCACCTGCACCTGCTTGGCCTCGGGCATGTCGAAGATTTTCCCGGAGCTCTGGCCGGTCTGTGGCGCGGAATCCTGTTTGGCCGCTTCCTTGGATTCGCCCGGTGTCCAGCTTCCTCCAGCGGATGGCTGCGGTTGAGAGGAAGGCTGGTAGGATTGCTGCTCAGGGGCCTGGGTCTCAGGCTTTGAAGGCGCTTTGTCCGCAGGAGCGGCAGGAGCTGGTTGGGCCGGTTTAGCCGGGGCCTGGGGTTTGTTGACGCTGGGTTCGTCGGTGATGTTTCGTTCCTGCAGGGCGTGGGCAGCCAATGGCGCGCAGACCATGCTTACGAGAAAGAGAAGAACGGCCGTCTTTTTCAAGGCGTTTCTCCGTTGTTTTCGGTTGTTCATTTGCCGAGCTTGATCACAAGACCCTCTGAGGTCTTCTCCACTGCGGGGTGTTTGGGGCCCTTGGGAGGATTGGCCAGGTCTAGCACCAACCGGAGTTTCTCGGGATGCGTGCCCACCCGGACTGCTTTCACCAGGCTGCCGGCAGGCTTGTCCGTGCTTTTGTAAGACCATGCCCCGGGCAGGTCGATCACAAGTCTTGGGGGCGCTCCAAGGAGCAGGGCTTCTGGTTTAGAGGATGTGGAGGCCCCTTGAAGAGTGATAATGACTTCTTCACCGGTTTCGCTGACCGTCAATTTGTCCACCACCCGGCGTTCGGGGGCGGGCTTCTCGGGAATCTTCACTTCGGGTTTTGGCGCGGGTTTGGCCTCAGGAGCGGCTTCGGGTTTTGCGGGCTCGGTAGCGGGAGCAGGGGGCTCAGGTTGCACGGCTGCAGGCGCGGCCTGCCCGCTTTTCGCCTGGGCCTGGGCACGTTTGAGATCGGCTTCGGCCTTGCGCAGCTCTTCCTGGGCCCGGCGCAAGGTTTCAGCCCTGGCCTTCTTGGCTTCTTCCTCAGCCTTTTTTGCTTCCGCAGCGGCTTTGCGTTCAGCTGCCAAGCGCGCCTTGCGTTCTGCCGGAGTCTCTTTTTTCTTGGGCTTTTCCGGTTCCACAGTATTGGCTGGAGCCTTTTCCGGTTCGGGAGGCGGGAGCACTTCGGGCATGGGCTCTGGGGCGGGCTGTTCGGCAAATATGCCTTGGAGCGACTTGTCCGGTTCCACGGGCGGGGCAGCGGGAATCGAAGGCGCCGGGGGAGTCAGCGGGGAGACAACGGGTGGCTTGGCGTCCTGGGGTACCTGTACCTTGTGCTCGACAATGGGCGGCAACTGCGCGGTCTGGGGGGAGGCCGCCCCGGGAGCGGGTTCGGCCCGCTTGCCGGAGGTGCGCCACCAGGCCAGCCCACCCACTACCAAAGCGGCCAGTAACAGGGCCGCTAGAATGAGCATCTTGTCGTTGCGTGTCAGGGCCATTGGGACTCCTTGGGGGCAACGGGTATCATTCTTGCGGCAACGTAGGCAAGCTCTTGGTTCCCCAGGTTCCGGAGCGATTGACTATTGCCGGGATGACATCGATATTGTAATACGAAATGAAATCAAGGAGGCTGCCATGCAACGCCGCGTTCGGTCAGTGCGTGTCCCGGCGGAACTCGACGATTTGGACCTGACGGGGGTCATCGCCGAGTGTTCGAAGTATCTGCGGGACCTGGAGTCCGCCACCATGCTCAAGTCCCAGGGAAACCGGGATGCCGCCGAAGCTCTCTTGAAGGCCCGCCAGATGGATTTGGGCAAACGGGTTGGGCTCAAGATCTGGGAGGCCAGGGTGAAGTACGGGGAGAAGCTCCGCAAGGAACACCCTGCGGAAGTGCACGAACTGGAGGGATAGCCGACCGCATGTGACGTTCCAGGAGTCGACTGGGGCAGGCATGGATTTGCTCTTGGTCCAGTCGGGCCCGCATTTGCCAGTACGCACCGTCAAAAGCCTGGAGCCAAGGGGAGGCTTTGTCCCAGCCTGTAGCCTTCCGGCGAGACATCCACCACATAGGCCCAGGCCTGGACACCCACGGCCAGGGCCTGGCGAAAGAGCGTGGCGTATTCCGGGTCGATAGCTTCGGCCGGGGCGAAGCATTGCCCGTCCGGACGCTGAACCGCGAAAAAGAGAGCCGCCCGATTTCCCATGCGCGCCAGGCGCATGAGTTCTCCCATGTGCTTGCGGGCCCGGTCGGACGGGGCGTCCGGAAACTGGGCGGCGCAATCCTCCACCAGGGTCACGTTTTTGGTTTCCACATAGAGAGTCCCGTTAGGCCCAGAGAGCAGCGCGTCGAGGCGGCCGTGCTCGAAGCGGGGCTCGGCAGCGAACTGCGTGTACCCGGCACACTCTGGCAGAATCCCGGCATTCCAGGCAGCCTTCAAGATTCGAGTGGGCATGGCTGTGTTTACGCCCACCCAGAATCCCTCATGCATGACGGCCTCGACAGTGCATGGGTACTTACGTCCGGGCGCATCACTCACCGAAAGCAGCACCTCGCATCCTGGGCGCAAGAGCCCGAGCATGGTTCCGGTGTTGTTGGTATGGGCAGTAAAGGCTCCTGCGGCATCCTCCACGTCCATAAGAAACCGCTTCCTGCGCCCGATGAGCCTGGCCCGCCGGGTGTTGCCGGAGAAGGCGATAAGCGGGCATGAAGAATTTACTGTTTGCACATTTTCCTCTACTGTCTTGGCGATTCGTCCACCGTCACACACGAAAGCAACAGCGAGAGCCGCATGCGTATTTCCCTGAAATTGTCCCGTATCCAGCCGTCGGCCACCTTGGCCATGAACGCCAAGGCCCAGGAACTCAAGGCCCAGGGCAAGGCCGTCATCAGCCTGGCGGTGGGTGAGCCCGACTTCCCGACTCCGGACCACGTCAAGGATGCTGCCAAGGCCGCTCTGGACGCGAACTTCACCAAGTACACCCCGGTGCCGGGCATCCCGGAACTGCGCGACGCTGTGGGCGGGTACTTTGGCCGTTTTTACGGGGTTACCCCACCACGGGAATCCGTCATCGTGTCCAATGGCGGCAAGCAGGCGCTGTACAACCTGTTCACGGCCCTGCTCAATCCTGGCGAAGAGGTGCTCATCCCCGCGCCCTACTGGGTAAGCTATCCGGACATGGTGCTCTTGGCCGGGGGCAACCCCGTGCCCGTGCCCACCGAACCCGAAGACGACTTCCTGGTCAGCGTGGCGGCCTTGGAAAAGGCCCTGAGCCCCGGGACGCGCATCCTGGTGCTCAACTCGCCGTCCAACCCCACGGGCTGCTGCTACTCCAAGGCCCAGTTGGACGCCATCATGGAGTGGGCGGTCTCAAGAAATGTATTCGTCATTTCCGACGAAATCTACGACCAGCTGGTCTACCCTCCGGCCGAACCAGCCTCGTGCATCGGATGGTGGCAGAAGCATCCGGACAAGGTTGCGGTGGTCAACGGCCTGGCCAAAAGCTTCGCCATGACCGGCTGGCGCATCGGGTACGCGGTTACCCATCCGGATCTGGTGAAGGCTCAATCCAAGATCCAGGGGCAGTCCACGTCCAACGTTTGCTCCTTCGCCCAGAAGGGCGCTGTGGCCGCGCTCACCGGGAGCTTCGACTATGTGGAGATGATGCGGGCGAATTTCCAGCGCCGCCGCGATCTGGCCATGAAGATCGTAAGCACCTGGTCAGGGGTGAAATGTCCCAATCCTGGCGGGGCGTTTTATCTGTTCCCGGATGTGTCCGCCTGCTACAACAAAAAAACACCGGATTCGGCCACGCTGTGCACCCGAATTCTGGAGGACGCCCTGGTGGCTCTCGTTCCGGGAAGTGCGTTCGGCGACGATCGCTGTATCCGTTTCTCCTACGCCGTGGACGACGAGACTCTGGTGAAGGCCCTGGAAGCTGTGGGTAAGGTGCTGAAGTCTTAGCTTGCTCAATCGTAACATGAACGTGTTTTCATGAGGGGTTGGCGTTTGTTTGGAGTAGAGGGAGCCGTGTTTGCCCCAAGGCGACACGCGAGAACGAAAAGGAGCTGCCGCGATGTCTAACAACCTGCTCGATTGGACCAGCGCTTACCCCAAGGGGGTGTTCCCCAGCGAAGGTCAGGCCCGGCTCGGGGCCTTTGTGGAAAAGCTCTCCACCGACCTCTCCGGTCCCGGCGGCGGCAAGTTGCCTTTCATAAACATGCCCCACTGGCCCGCGCTCAAAAAGGATTTGAACCAGCTCAAACCCAAGCTGAAGAAATTCAAGCATATGCTGCTTTTGGGGATAGGCGGGTCCGCGCTTGGCCCCAGGGCCTTGCAAAAGGCCTTCTTCCCTCAGCAGGATCATCCGGGCCACGACGGCCCCTGGCTCTGGATCGCGGACAACGTGGACGTGCCCACGCTCATAGCCTACTTCACTAAACTGCATCCCAAGGAGACGGTGGTGCTGGCCATAAGCAAGTCCGGCGGCACCATCGAGACCACCAGCCAGTATTTTCTGGCCTGCCAATGGCTGAAAGACAGCCTGGGCCAGAAGTGGAAGGACCACCTGATCATGGTGACCGGAGACGAGGGGTTCTTCCACCAGGAGTCCCAGAAGCACGGCTTCACCACCCTTCCCGTGCCCACATACATGGGGGGGAGGTACTCGGTGCTCTCGGCTGTGGGGCTCGTTCCGGCAGCGTTCCTAGGCATCGACTACGAGGCCCTGGTGGAGGGCGCTCTGGCGGTGTCCACTCCGCTTTTCGACACCATTCTTTCCCCCAAAATCCTGTCGGCCCACCCCGCCTGGCAACTGGCCACCTGGAACTGGTCCCTCGTCGACTCCGGTTTCGACCAGCTGATCTTCTTCTGCTACGTGCCGCAACTGGCCACCATGGGCGCCTGGTTCGGCCAGCTCTGGGCGGAGAGCCTGGGCAAGCAGGGCAAGGGATCCATGCCGCTTCCGGCCGTGGGCGTCACGGACCAGCATTCGCTGCAGCAGATGTTCTTGGATGGCCCGCGCAACAAGGGGTGCCTGTTCATCACCAGCGATGAAGAACACCAGGGGTTGGCTTTCCCGGACGACATCCCCGCCGAGTTCGGCTTCCTGCGCGGCAAGATGATGGGCGATCTTCTCCCGGCTGAGGCATTGGGATCGCGCATGGCCATGACCCAGCGGGGGATTCCCCTGGTTGAGGTGCGCATCGGGGAATGTTCCGAGCACCAGTGCGGCAGGCTCATGGCCCTTCTGGAACTGACCACCCTGTTCACAGGCTGGCTTATGTCCATCGATCCTCTGGACCAGCCGGCGGTGGAGCTGGGCAAGCGCCTGGCCAAGGCCCGTCTCGGAGCGGACGGCTTGGTCAAGGAAAAATCCGAGCTGACCGCATTCCTGGCGGCCGAACACAAGACCACGGAGTTTTAACGGGTGACGCGACAGGAGGGCGCCGGCCGGGATGGGTCTTTTGGACTAATAAAGTTCGTATCCTGGGGCGCCCTCGTTCTCATTCTGCTTTCGAGCCTCTTTCTTTCCATCTTCCTGGCCAACTATGCCCGGCAGGTGCTGTTGGACAAACAGCACGAGTTCGCGCGCCTCTGGGCCGAGACCCTAAACCACAACATCTCGCGCCGCTTCGCCCTGCCAGCCGTGCTCCAGTTCGGCGAGCTCAATCTGGCCAATCCTGAGCAGTTCAAGGTGCTTGATACAGTGGTCCAGTCTGTTCTGGAGGACTTCCCGGTACAGGACATGCGCATCTTCACTTCCGGCGGCGTCGTGGTCTATGCCCTGGACAAGTCTCTTGTGGGACAGGAGGGGCTGGGAGGGGAGGCAGTGGCCCAGGCTGTGGGCGAAGGCAAGCTCCACTACGAGTTTCTCTACCAGACGGGCCTTCTTGGCGCCATGTTCTCCGCGGAAATCGTCCCCCGCTCCGTGGTGATGCGCACCATGTCCCCTCTGCGCTTCAAGGGGTCCTTTCCGGCCCAGTTTCTGGAGAACAACGGAGCTCATGAAGAGAAATCCCGAGAGGTCGGCAGCCCCGGGGGGCTCGTGAAGGTGGACGAGGTCATCGGAGCCTTGGAGTTCACCCAGGACATCACAGCCGACTACCAGAAGCTCATCAACTTCCAGCGCATCATCATCCTTGCCAATCTTGGCACGTCGCTGGTGATTTTCTTTATCCTGCGCATGCTCATCCACCGCGCGGACCGAATCAATGCCCAGCGGATGCGCGAAAAAGAGGACTTCGAGCGGGAGATGGTGCAGAACGAAAAGCTGGTCAGCATGGGGCGCATGGTGGCGGGCATCGCCCATGAGATCCGCAACCCCCTGGGCATCATCCGCTCCAGTGCTGAACTTTTAGTCTCCCGCCTGAAGGACAAGGACCCGCTGACCGTCAAGATTCTCTCGGCCATTCATGAGGAATCGGTCCGGCTCTCCAAGACCGTGAGTGAATTTCTGGATTATGCCAGGCCCAAGGCCCTCAAAGTGGAGCCGGCGGACCTGGGGTTGGTGATCGACCAGGCCCTGGCCTTCCTGGAGCAGAAGTGCCGGGAGCAGGGTGTGGAGGTGGTGCGCCAGTACGGGCCGGGCATCGTTGTCCAGGCGGACAAGGACCTCCTGTACCGGGCGGTGTACAACATTCTGGTGAACGCCCTGGAGGCCATGAATGGACAACCCGGTGTGACTGAAGAGGGCGTTCGCGGCCAGATAGTGATCCAGGCGTCAGCTGAAAAGGACGGGGCAACGCTTCGAGTCACGGACACAGGGCCCGGCATTCCCGCCGGTATCCGTGACAAGCTCCTGGACCCGTTTTTTACCACCAAGGAATCCGGAACGGGCCTGGGCTTGGCTATAACCGCCAACATCCTGCGCAGCCACGGCGCCACAATCGCGCTGGGCGACAATCCCGAGGGCGGGGCCAGGGTGGACATAGTCTTCTCCAAACCATAGATACCCATAACCATGGCGACACAAGTTCTCATATTAGACGACGAACGCAATTATCTGCTCATTCTGGAAGCATTGCTGGCGGACGCCGGCTATGCAGTAACCGCGCTGGACGATCCCGAGATGGGCTTGGCCTATCTGGAGGAATCCGAAGTGGACGTGGTCATCACTGACATGAAGATGCCCAAGATGACCGGCCAGGAAGTGCTTGAACACGTCAAAAAGGCCTACTCCCACGTGCCTGTCATCATCATGACCGCCTTCGGTTCCATCGAAGGGGCCGTGGAGGCCATGCGGGTGGGCGCATTCGACTATATCACCAAGCCATTTTCCAACGATGAGCTCATGCTCACGGTGGCCAAAGCCGCCCAGTTTGCCAGTACACAGCGCGAGAACATCTACCTGCGCCAGAGCCTTGAGGAACGCTACGCCGTCCATCAGCTGATCGGGCGTTCCAAGGCCATGGGGCAGGTGCTGGAGCTGGTGGACCGGTCCGCTCCGTCGCGCTCCACGGTGCTCATCATGGGCGAATCTGGAACGGGCAAGGAGATGGTGGCCAAAGCCATACACTACGCTTCCCCGCGCAAGGACCAGCCCTTCGTCACCGTGAACTGCATGGCCTTGAGTTCCGGGGTGCTGGAGAGCGAACTCTTTGGGCACGAAAAGGGATCATTCACTGGTGCCGTGGCCAAACGGCGCGGCCGGTTTGAAATGGCGCATGGTGGGACGCTCTTTTTGGACGAAATCGGTGAGCTTTCCGCCGACATACAGGTGAAGCTTCTTCGCGTTCTGCAGGAGCGCACCTTCGAGCGCGTGGGTGGCACGCAGCCCATCGAGGTGGACATCCGGGTGGTGACCGCCACCAACAAGGACCTTCAGGCCGCGGTGGCAGCCGGTACCTTCCGTGAGGATCTGTTCTACCGCTTGAACGTGGTTCGCATCGACATGCCCGCCCTGCGGGAGCGGCGCGAGGACATCCCGCTGTTGGCCGGCCATTTCCTTCGCAAGTACGCAGCTGAAAACGAAAAGACGGTACAGGGTTTCACGTCCGAAGCTATGGATTCACTCACCGGATACGAGTGGCCGGGTAACGTTCGCCAGCTCCAGAACGTGGTGGAGCGTTGCGTGGTGCTGGCTTCAGGTGAGTTGATCGGCGTGGAAGATTTGCCCGCCGAAGTGCGTGACGAGGAAACCCAGTACAAATCGGCCGTGGACCTCCTGCCTGTCCAGATAAACCTGGGCGAGACCCTGGAGAAGATCGAAGCCGCCCTGGTGCGCCGGGCCCTGGCCAGGACGGATTTCGTGCAGGTGAAGGCAGCCGAAATGCTGGGCGTTTCCAAGAGCTTGCTGCAGTATAAACTGAAAAAATACAATATTGCAGGGCACTAGGACGCATGCGCAAGGTTTGGTTCGCGTTCTACCTTCTGGCGACAGTGGCAGGACTTTTTTTTGTGATCGAGTTCGGCCTGCGCTTTTTCGACTTTGTTCCAAACAGTTTTTTCCTACCCAGGTACTACGCCGGTGTGCACGGAGACCTGGAGCCGGGAATGCGAATCACGGATAGCCTCTATCCGCAACTGCTCTACCGTATCACCGCTACTCAACAGGGCACGCGAGGGCTTGTACCTTTTACTGCAAAAAAGCCGGAAGGAACCCTGCGCGTGCTGTGTGTCGGCGACTCCTTCACCTTCGGGTACGGCGTGGATGACGAAGACACCTACCCCGAACTTCTCCGCCAGGAACTCGGCCGCCGCTTTCCAGGGCGCTCTATCGAGATCGTTAACGCCGGGGTGCCCATGTTCGGCATCCTCGACGAAATGGATTACTTCCTCCAGAAGGGAGCGGCTCTGAACCCAGACGTGGTAGTGCTGCAGTTCTTCCTCAACGACCTCCAGGATATCTGTCGCGAGGTAGTCATCCGCGAGATGTTTTCCAACGATCCCACCTATTCCAGGCGGAGTGGGATTTCTAAGCTACTCTCCGGTTCAAGGTTGTATCAATTGGCCGTCAGTGTTCGCCTCGCCTTCACCAAAACCACCCAATTCACCCAGCCTGTCAGCCGGAGCGCGAGGGAAACCGCGAGATTCAATCCAGGACTCGATCCATACAGATTCAAGGCCTCCAAAGAAACGGTCGATTTTTTCGGCTCCCATGAACGCATCGCGGGCGGTGATCCTTCAGGTCCGGCCGCGCCTGCCTGGGAAGCCTATCTGGAGGCTCTAAAGGGCTTCAGGGACATGACCCGCCATTTCGGTGCGGACATGCTCTTTTTGTGTGTGCCGGACCTAGTGCAGGTTGAGGGCAGGGCCTACACAGTGAACCAAGTCCTGTCTCCTGCCCTGGAAAGACTTGGCATTCCGGCTGTGGACATGCTCGCATCCTTCAGGACCGCCCGGTTCTTGACCGGTGTCCATCCCTACTTGGTTCCCCGCGATGGCCACTGCTCCCCATATGGTAACCAGCTCATCGCTCGCGCTGTGGCGGACAGTTTGGTCTTGGCCGAATCATCTGAGAAAAAAAGCCTTTTGCGAGTGGCTCCGAGACCTCGCATGTCAAGCTTCGCAGGCCCCTTGGAGGCGGAGGTCCTGGCAGATCCTCAGGCGATTTTCACCCTGGCTCCGGGCGCTCGGCTGATTGGCAGGCTGGAGCGTGTGTCCGGTCTGACCGTAGAAAAAGAAGGCTCCTTCCCCATCAACGCCGTTAAGCTTGAGGATGAGGCCGCTGGGGAAGGTGAGGCGGAGTTCTCGTTTGTTGCCCCCGAGCCCCTCTCTTCCGTGGAGTTGCGCTTGCCAGGGTATGCTGGGGAGGATCCAGCCCGTCGCTCGAAGCTCGAGGCATATTTTTCCCTTGATGGCAAAGTCTGGCAGCCTCTTCTTTGCAAGGCCAGCACGGGATCGCAACGACAGGGAACGTACGAATCATACTTTCTCCTCGACCTGCCGTTTAAGGACATTGCCCCTACCTCCTTCAGAATACTCGTGCGCATGTCCGGTACGAGTAGGCTCTGCACCGAACGCATGGACGGGCAAAAGCGGGAGCGGCGCATGATGGTCACCGGATTTCCGGCGGGGCGATGAACACACTCGACATCGCCGAATACGTCTCGGCGCTGAAGGCCTCGGAGCGCCTCAAGAACTGCATTTGCCACCATCGCCTCATCCCTGCTCGCGAAGCCGAATATGCTGATCCTGTAAGACCACTGTCCAGGGCGGTGCAGGAGATGCTGGCCGCACGCGGGATCGAACGCCTCTACAGCCATCAGGCGCGCTGCCACTCCCTTGCCCGGGCCGGGCGCCACGTGGTGGCTGCCACGCCAACCGCGTCCGGCAAGACACTGACCTACACCCTGCCCGTCTTGGAGCAGATCATCGCCGATCCGGCTAGCCGGGCCCTGTTTCTCTTTCCTCTTAAAGCTCTTGCCCAGGACCAGTTGCGGGCTTTTAATGAGCTGACGTCCTTGTTGCCTGCCTCGGCCAGGCCAACGGTGGCGGTGTACGACGGTGACACCACCCCGCATTTCCGCAAGAAGCTGCGCCAGAACCCTCCGAATGTACTGATCACCAATCCTGAGATGCTCCACCTTTCCATTCTGCCCCATCAGGAAACCTGGGCCACGTTCCTGGCCGGGCTCACCCATGTGGTTGTGGACGAGGTGCACACCTACCGGGGAGTGATGGGCTCGCACATGGCCCACGTGTTCCGTCGGTTGAACCGGGTGTGTGAACGCTTTGGGACTCGCCCGACACATCTTTTCTGTTCGGCCACCATAGGAAATCCTGGAGAGCTGGCCCGGGCTCTCACGGACCTTCCTGTGGAGGTGGTCTCCGAATCCGGCGCGCCTTCCGGCAAACGCCACTTCCTCTTCGTGAATCCGATTCAAGGGGCGGCGCACACGGCCATAATGCTCCTCAAAGCTGCGTTGGCCCGAGGGCTTCGCACCATCGTCTATGCCCAGTCCCGCAAGATGACCGAACTCATCGCCCTGTGGGCAGCGGAAAAGGCCGGCCCCATGGCCCCGCGCATCAGCGCCTACCGATCCGGGTTTCTGCCTGAGGAACGCCGCGACATCGAAGCAAAAATGGCCTCGGGGGAGCTGTTGGCAGTCATTTCCACCTCGGCCCTGGAACTGGGCATCGATATCGGGGGCCTCGACCTGTGCATACTGGCCGGATACCCCGGCACGGTGATGTCCACCTGGCAGCGCGGAGGCCGCGTGGGGCGCAGCATGCGCGAGTCGGCCATGATCCTGGTTGCGGGTGAAGACGCCTTGGACCAGTACTTCATGCGCCATCCTGAGGACTTCTTCGACCGGCCGCCCGAGGATGCCGTGGTCAACCCGAACAATCCGGCCATCATGGCCAGGCATCTGGAATGCGCGGCGGCCGAATACGCCCTGCGTCCCGGTGAGCCGTACCTGGCTTCGGAGGCGGCGCGTTGCGAGGTGGAGAAACTCCTGGTTGTTGGGAAGCTTTTGTTGGACGCCAAGGGCGAGCGCATCCATGCCGGGCGGAAATCCCCGCACCGGGACGTTGATCTGCGCGGCTCGGGCGGACGCTACCATATCGAGGCTTCCGGCGGGATTTCCATCGGGTTCATGGACGAGCACAGGGCGTTTCGTGAAACCCACCCGGGTGCCATCTATCTGCATCGTGGCGTCAGTTACCTGGTCGAGGAGTTGTCTCTGGCTGAGCGCCTGGCCAAGGTGGTGCCCAAACAAGTCGATTATTACACCCGCACAAGAGGCCAGAAGACCACGGAAATACTCAGCGTGAAGGATCAGGGAGTGGTCTTCGGGGCCCGTGTTGGCTTCGGGCGGCTCAAGGTAACTGAGACCATCACCGGATATGAGAGACGCAAAACCCGTGGCGGCCAAATTTTGAACATTGTGCCCCTGGACCTGCCGCCCCTGACATTTGAAACTGAAGGGTTGTGGTACGAAATACCCAGAGAGGTGCAGGAGGAGGCTGAGAGACGCCTGTTTCATTTCATGGGCGGCATTCACGCCATGGAGCACGCCTCCATAGGCATCCTCCCGCTGCTGGTCATGACCGACCGCAACGACCTTGGCGGCATCTCCACCCCGTTGCACCCGCAGCTTGGAAGAGCGGCGGTGTTCATATACGACGGTGTGCCCGGTGGAGTGGGCCTGACCCGTCAGGCCTATGCCCGGGCCGGGGAACTGCTCGAGCGGACGCTGTCCGTTATGACCGGCTGCTCCTGCGAGAACGGCTGCCCTTCCTGCGTGCATTCCCCCAAATGCGGCTCAGGCAACCGGCCGATCGACAAGGTCGCCGCCCAGTTCGTGGCGGAGTCCATCCTTAGGGGAGTTCCAGAATCCACGGAACCTTTTGTTGTGGAGACTGTTGGCGGGGTTAACGACCCAGGTTTTACCCTGGGCGAAGCTCATGACAGACAGGGAACGGATGGCACTTCAGACGTATTCAACGGTTCGGTGCCGCAATCCCAAGCGTCGCATCCTCCAGGACGGTTCGCCGTGTTCGACCTGGAAACCCAGCTTTCCGCCCAGGAAGTAGGCGGCTGGCACAACGCAAGCAAAATGCGTCTTTCGGTGGGCGTGGTCTACGACTCCGCGCTGGACGATTTCCTGGTCTTTACGGAGGAGCGCGTAGGGGAGCTGATACAGTCGCTTGAAAAAGCGGACCTCGTAGTGGGGTTCAACTGCAAACGGTTCGATTACGAGGTGTTGCGCGGCTACTCGAATGTCGACTTCGGCTCACTGCCCACCCTGGACATGCTTGAGCACATAAAGAGCCGCATCGGTGTGCGGATCTCCTTGGACACTCTTGGCGCGGCCACCCTGGGAGCGTCTAAAACAGCAGACGGGCTCAAGGCCCTGGAGTGGTGGAAGCAGGGAAAACTGGACGAGATCACCCGCTACTGCACGACGGACGTGGCTCTTACCCGCGATATCTATCTCTTCGGGCGCGAAAACGGGTATCTTTTGTACCGCAACAAGGCCCAGAAGATAGTTCGCTGTCCTGTGACATGGTTTTAGGAATTTATACGACTTGTCAGCGCGTTAGACTCCAGCTAAGGTTTTGAAACATTTCGCCCATCGAAAGCAGCTCAGCACCGGCAGAGAAGAAGGACACGTCCGATGAAGTTGACCACCCGAAGCCGCTATGGCACCCGAATGCTCCTGGACCTAGCCGAGAACGGCGGAAACGGCCCTGTACGGGTCAGCGAGATTGCCCAGCGCCAGGGTATTTCGGTTAAGTATCTGGAAAAGTTGTCCAGGATTCTCAAGAAAGCCGGTCTTATCCGCAGCATGCGCGGGTCCAAGGGCGGGCATCTGCTGGCCAAGCCTCCTGCGGATATCTCCATGGGCGAAATCGTACGGGCCCTGGAAGGAGATTTGAACCTCGTCACTTGCTGGACCGAGCGGACCAGCTGCCCCAGGCTCAAAACCTGTGCAACCAGCAAGCTCTGGCAGGAAGTGAGCAAGGCTTTGCTCGAGCGCCTCGACTCCATGACCTTGGAGGAGCTCCTCAAGAACTCCAGCGATGGCCCCATGGGTGCCTGCGAGAACGGCAAACCCGAGTAGGTTCGAGAGAGCCGGTCTTCCCAGTTTTTTCTTCCCGCCTGCCTTTTCCAATCATTGATTCATCATTTCCGTGAAAACAGGAGCTCGTCCTTAAAAGGAGGAGCTCCTGTCAAGCCCGTTTGGAAAGGTGATGTCTTTCTTGTTAATTCCATCACAAGCCTAGCTGAGGCACTGTAGTGGCAGGTTAATTCCTCCTGTTTTGGTATATTCTCATGCAGAATCACTGCGGCAATCAGCCCCAAATGGTAGAGAAGTACACGCTTGACAGTTGTACCCGGTAGGTTTAGTTCGCATATACCTGAGTTAAAAAGACTATGCGTTGTCCGGTGTTGAGTAGACGCAAATCGTTTACAACCCGGCTTTTCCACTGCTCAGGGTGTGTGCATCGGCGACGAGCACTTTGTGAAAAGTTTGCTGATGTGGATGATGAGAGGGGTGGGGGCGTAAGTCTGTGCCGATTCCAGAACCGGTCGGACTTATGGTTTTGCTACGCGGCCTTGCGCAAGCGCCAAAGCTGCTGCGTGAACGGCCTGCGTGATCGTTTCCGCCTGCGGCAAGGGCTTTCTCTTGCTTGCCGGGACCTCGCTCCTAAACTCATCGAAGACGTGACTAAGCCGCCCGGGATCGGGCGGAGGCTTGTTGGCGGCCGGCTGCCGAGTGGCGTCCGGCAGGTGACGTGGGACCATCACTTCTAAAGGAGACGCCATGTACGCATTCGTGAACGGTCCATTGGTATGGATAGCCTTTGCCGTCCTGGTCTTCGGCAGCCTTTGGCAGATTGTATCACTCTACAAAATGTCGCGCAGGACGGACAAGGTCTTCTACGACCACTACAACCCCGGGGCGGCTGCCGGCTCGATCTGGGCGTGGCTCATGCCCTTTGGCTCGCGGAGCTGGCGGGAGCACCCCGGTTTGACCCTGGGGACCTTTGCCTTCCACATCTGCCTGATTATCGTGCCGCTTTTCGCGCTCGGCCATGCGGTCACGCTCGAATTCAACAGAGGCATCGGCTGGCCGAGTCTGCCGGACGGCGTTGCGGACAAAATGACCCTGGTGTTTCTGGCCGCCGCTCTGTTCCTGCTGATCCGCCGGTTCGTGGTGCCCCAGGTACGCATTGTCACCGAGCCCAAGGATATCGTTGTCTGGTGCATCACTGTGCTCCCGTTTCTCACGGGGTACTTGAGCGCCCATAAGATGCTGCTCGACCCAGACACCATGCTCCTCTTGCATGTGTTCTCGGGATGTTTGATGCTTATCTGCATCCCTTTCACCAAGCTGGCCCACGTGTTCCTCTTCTTCATGACGCGCGCCTTCATCGGCAGCGAGTTTGCCCGCCGCGGCACCAAGACCTGGTAGGAGGCACCATATGTCCGATCAAAAGCCCGTCAATGCCGAAGAGATCATGGCGGTCATCGAGCGCAACGACACCGCTCGTCTGCGCGCATGGCTGAAGACCTGCACCTCGTGCGGTTTGTGTTCCGAATCCTGCTTCTTTTACCTCGCCAATGAGAATGCCCCCGAGTTCATGCCCCAGTACAAGGCTCGCAAGACCCTTGGAGAACTCATAAAGAACAAAGGCAACGTGACCCGCGCCCAACTCGAGGAGATGAAGGAAATAGCTTGGGCCCGCTGCACAATGTGCCGCCGGTGCTCCCAGTACTGCCCCTTCGGCATCGAGATTGCGGTGATGATCAACGTGGCGCGTCAGTGCATGCGCACTCAGGAGGTCTGCCCGGATCGCCTGATGACCATCGACCAGAGCTATGAGGAGTTCGGCAACCAGATGTCCATCCCGGACGAGGAGTTCGTGGAGACCTGCGAATGGATGGCGGAGGAAGGTCAGGACCGCCTGAAGGACCTGGAAATTCCTATCGACAAGGAAGATGCGGAGATCATGTTCGTGGTGAACTCCCGCGAACCCAAGTACTACCCGCAAGACATTCAGGAAGCGGCCATGGTCATGCATGCGGCCGGTGAAAACTGGACCCTGCCAAGCCACGGCTGGGAAGCCACCAACCTCTCCATGTTCTCGGGTAACCTTAGGGTTGCCGGCATGGTGACCCAGTCAGTGTACGACGCGGCCCAGAAGCTCAGGGCCAAGAAGATCTGCATCACCGAGTGCGGTCACGCTTACCGCGCCGCCAAGTACGAGGGCCCCTACTGGACCAAGCAGCCCGGCGGCAAGGCACCGGTGGAGGTCACCCACGCCGTGCAGCTTTTCCACGACTACATGAAGGACGGCCGCATCAAGCTCAAGCACAAGTTCAAGGAGGCCATCACCTACCAGCACCCCTGCAATCTGTCGCGCTCGGGCGATCTGGGGCCGGCGGGCGAGGCGCTCATGGACATGCTCTGCGAGAACTACATTCCCATGGAACCCCACGCCGAATGGAGCCACTGTTGCTGCGGCGGCGGCGGTTTCATCCCCATGGGAGCCGACTACAAGAAGACTCGCATGGTCGCGGGCAAGGTCAAGGCCGAGCAGATCCAGAAGACCGGCGCCAAGTTCGTGCTGGTGCCCTGCCACAACTGCACCGACCAGATTAACGACCTGAACAAGGAATACGATCTGGGTATCAAGGTGATGTCGTTCAAGGAACTCATCTGCGAACTGATGGACCTTCCGCCCCACATGAAGCCCGAAGGAGAGGAGGACGAGTAATGCGCCGCACAAAACTTCTCGCCGCCGTGTTCGCGGCCCTTGTCCTGTGCGCCTTCGCGCTGACCGGCCAGGCCCAGGATGCGAAAATGAACTTGAACAACGTCAAGGCCTACGCGGGCGGCAAGCAGCGCGGTGCCGTGACCTTTACCCACGAAAAGCATGTGGCCGATGGCTACGCATGCACCGATTGCCACCACAAGTATGATCCCAAGCAACCCGGCAAGAACCTTTGGACAGAGGGTGACGAGACCTCCTGCGCGGCCTGCCACGCCGGAGCCAAGCCCAAGAGCAAGGTCGGCTTGCAGCAGGCCTTCCACAAGAACTGCTGGGGGTGTCATGAAAAGATGCCTGCCAGCAAGAAGCTGAGCTTTGGCCCTCGCTCCTGCGCAGGTTGCCATCAAGTGAAATAGCATCCCGTAAAGGCCGGGGAGTCCCCACCCCCGCCGCCCCGCTTCGGAAAGTCTTAGGACTTACCGAGGCGGGGCCTTTTTGTTCCTAAGTGACACAAGCTCGGGTTCCGGCAGGGCGTGCGGTGTTGAACCGAACAGGGGATGAACTAGGTTGCACACCTTCCCGATCGTATGAGCATCAGGCGTAGTTCCGGGAGGCAGCCGCAGGCGGTACGAGATTCTCCGTGAGCCCGTGCGGATAAGCTACTATAATAGTATGGTATTCATGGGGGGAAAATTCAAATTCACCCATGCGTGGACGGCATTGAAAAGCGCAAAGCCGAGGCCCTCTGCGGTGCAGCGGGAAAACTGCCAACGAGGGGCTAGGGGGCAAGCATGTTCCTACTTTCACGAACCGCTTGACGAATCTCTTGAATGTGGTCTAGTCCCGTGGTCAAAATCGTTACAGGCCAGCTGTTTATTGCAGCGCCACGCTGCTTGGAGGGGTGGGGTCTCCCCGGTCGCGTGGTTTCAGGCGTTCAACCTTAGAGGCAAGGACGGGATGCGTATGGTGAAACGTGTTTCCAGGTCACGATGGGCCAGGGTCTGTTTTTTGACTCTGTCACTCTCCCTGGCTTCGGCGCTGCTGGCCGGACTGGGAGTGGGGATAGGGGATCAGGCCAAGGCTCAGTCGCCGCAAATCATTATGAGCGGTACCGCCATCGGCGGAAAGCCGGGACAGGGCCCTCTGTCCAAGGCGGTGTTCAACCACAAAAAGCATGAAGCCGCGGTGTCCAACTGCGATTCCTGCCACCATACCGGCTCCCAGGAACCCTGTTCGAGCTGCCATACCAGTCAGGGGTCCCCTGACGGCGGCAACGTCCAGCTTTCCACGGCCATGCATTCCGCCCAGTCCAAGCTGACCTGCGTGGGCTGCCATTACAAGGAAACCCAGAAGAAGCAGTGCGCCGGGTGCCATCAGAACATTGCTCCAGGCCCCAAGGATGCTTCCTGCAACACCTGCCACAAGGATCCGAAGGCCTCCCCGGCCCCGGCCGCCAAGCTGGCCCAGCCCGACACGGTTGATATCGGAGTGCTGTCCAAGCAGTACGTGCCGGTTGCTTTCAACCACTCGGCCCATGTGGACTATCTGAAGGACGCCGCCAAGGGCGACTTGGCCAAGGCCTTCCATGACCAGCCTGGTACCCTGTGCCAGGGCTGCCACCATCACACCCCGGCCGACATGGCTCCGCCCAAGTGCGGCACCTGCCACGGCAAGCCTTTCTCCAAGGACGAGCCGAACCGTCCGGGTCTGATGGCCGCGTACCATATCCAGTGCATCCAGTGCCACAAGGCCATGGGCGTTGAACCCGTCCAGGCCACCGACTGCAAGGGCTGCCACGCGCCCAAGAAATAACGAGGTACCTATGAAGCGCAGACACTTCCTGGGACTCGCAGGCGCGGCCACGGCCACAGCTTTGGCTGGGAAGGCCAACGCGGCCGGCGGGCACTCCTTCGAGGGATATCCCAACTCCTATGGCGTCCTTTTTGACGCCAGCCGCTGCATTGGCTGCCGCCAGTGCGAGATCGGTTGCAACAAAATTAACTCCGAAAACGTCACCAAGCCCTGGAATACCCTTCCCAAGAAAGATCCGAAGGTGTTCGAGGACTTGAAGGGCATGAACGCCAAGGCCCGCACGGACAACACTGCCTACACGGTTGTGAACAAGTTCGAGCCCAAGGCCCTGGGCGGCAAGACTCCGGTGTTCAAGAAGGCCCAGTGCATGCACTGCAAGGAGCCTGCTTGCGCCTCGGCGTGCTTCGTCAACGCCTTCAAGAAGAACCCAGAAGGCGCGGTTACATATGACGGCTCCGTCTGCGTGGGCTGCCGCTACTGCATGGTCGCCTGCCCGTGGGACGTCCCGGCGTACGACTACGACAAGCTGATCCCCTACGTGCAGAAGTGCCACATGTGCCACCCGCACATTAAAGCCGGCAAGGCCAAGGTGCCCGGCTGCGTGTCCGCCTGCCCCATGGAGGCCCTGGTCTGGGGCAAACGCGAAGACCTGGTGAAGGAAGCCTGGAGCCGCATCAAGGCGGTGCCCGGCAAGTACCTGCCGCACGTCTATGGCGAGCAGGAGATGGGCGGGACTAACTGGATGTATATCTCCAATGTGCCTTTTGCCCAGATCGGCCTGCGCGAAGACCTGGGCACCACCCCCGCTCCCCAGCTGACCTCTTCCGCCTTGGGCCTGGTGCCCCTGGTGGCCTGCCTCTGGCCGGTCCTCTTGGGCGGCATCTGGCAGATCACCAAGTGGAAGGACAAGAAGGCTGAGGACGAGAAAACACAAGCCGTTGCCGAAGCCGTCGCTCAAGAGCGGGCCAAGGCCGGGAAATAAGGGGGCAGACCATGAGCCATCACGATCACGGCGCTCAGCCGGTCATTTTGCCTCCCACGGAGGCTTGGGGGGTCATCAAGAGTTTGATGAATCCCATAACCTACCTGAAGTTCGTCAAGGAACACCCGATCCTTTCCGCGATCTTCGTGGCCGGCGTGGTCGTCACCGTCAACCGCTTCTTTATTGGCGGTCTGGCAGGAACTACCAACCTGGACAACAACAACCCCTGGGGTATCTGGATCAGCTTCGACCTGCTCTGCGGTGTCGCCCTGGCCGCCGGTGGCTACACCACCACGGCCGCCGCGCTGATCTTCAACATCAAGGGCTTCCGCACCGCGGTTAAACCCGCCATTCTCACGGCGTTTCTGGGCTACGCCTTCGTCGTGTACGCCCTGCTCTACGACGTGGGCCAGCCATGGCGTCTGCCTTATCCGGTGTTCTGGTCGCCCGGCACCAGCTCCGTTCTCTTCGAGGTGGGCTTGTGCGTCATGCTCTACGTCACGGTGCTGGCCATCGAATGGCTGCCCAACTTCACTGACTGGGTGGGCTTCCAGAAGATCAGCCACATTATCCACAAGTGCACCATCCCCCTGACCATCATGGGCATCGTGCTCTCCACCATGCACCAGTCCTCGCTGGGCATGCTCTACCTCATCGCGCCAGGCAAGATGCACCCGCTCTGGTATACCTACCAGCTGCCGCTGCAGTTCTTCGTCTCCTCGATGTTCGCGGGCATGTCCATGGTCATCTTCGAGGGCACCATCTCGCACCACTACCTGCACAGCCGCATGAGCCCCGAGTACAACCGGGATCACGACGGTGTGTTGTTCATGTTCGCCAAGGCCTGTTCCATCATCATGCTGGGCTACTTCTTCATGAAGCTGGTTCCCATCGCCGGTGAGAACAAGTGGGCGTACATCTTCGACGGCAAGTACGGCATGATGTGGCTCATCGAGATGTTCGGCTTCGTGGCCCTGCCCTGCTTCCTCTATGCAGTGGGCTACCGCTCGAAGAACACCGGCACCATCAAGGTGGCCTCGGCCCTTGCGGTGCTGGGCATCGTGTTCAACCGTTTCAACGTGTCCTGGTTCGGCTTCAACGTCCACCTGGCTCCTGACCAGAAGTACTTCCCCTCGGTCCAGGAAGTCATCGTGTCCGTGTTCGTGGTCACCCTGATCATCCTGTGCTTCAGGTTCATCTCGAAGTACATGGCCATCTTCTCGGACCACCCGGCCTACAAGGACCACCATTAATCGAGGAGCAAGGACATGGAATTCCACGTCTATCACGACTTCATGGTCTACACCAAAGGTGTGGCCTATATCCTCATGGCCGTCTTCCTCGGGGCGTTTGTGGGCTGGTGGATGTTCCTCACCGGCAAAGAGCCCAAGGAAAAGAACCATCATTAGACCCTGTTACTTTTGACTGAATAAAAAGCCGCGAAGCGAATGTTTCGCGGCTTTTTTCATCCGCCTTTCCAATAAGCGTTGATCAAAGGACGGAGCAGCGGTGCGGCTTGACAAGGAAGGATAATTAGGAAGACGTATCATTTTTCGAAATGAGAACACCTGAGGAGGAGCGCATGGGCAGGGCCTTGCTGTTCGTGATTCTTGTTGCGTTCGTTTCGCCAGCCATGGCGGAACCGGTGGGAGCACCCATTCCGCTTGGCATTGCGGTGGCCACAACCAGCAACGTTGCTCTCTTTGGCGAGGAACAGGTCAACGGCGCCAAGATCGCCGAGGCCTATTTGAACGCCAGGGGAGGGGTGAACGGCACTCCGGTGAAACTCGTGTTCCAGGATACCGGTGGTGACGAGGCAGGCGCGATAAATGCCTTTCAAACCCTGATTACCGCCAAGGTGACGGCGATTATAGGCCCTACCTTGTCCCAGCAGGCTTTCGCGGCCGATCCACTGGCCGACCGGGCCAAGGTACCCGTGATAGGCCCTTCCAACACCGCCAAGGGAATCCCACAGATCGGCGAATATATTGGCCGCATCTCAGCTCCCATGACCGTGGTCGCGCCGAATTCCCTGAAAAAAGCTCTGGCCCTCAACCCGCAGATCAAGAAAACAGCCGTGCTGTTCGCCCAGAACGACGCCTTTTCCACGTCCGAGACCGGCGTATTTCAGGAAGCCATCAAGGCCTTGAACCTGGAGATCGTCACCCTGCAGAAGTTCCAGACCACGGACACCGACTTCACCACCCATGTTACGGCCGTACTCGGATCGAACGCCGACCTGGTGGTGATATCGGGACTGGCAGCCGATTCCGGCAACCTGGTAAAGCAGCTGAGGCAGCTGGGATACAAGGGATTGATCGTAGGCGGCAACGGGCTCAATTCCTCGAATATGTTCCCTGTCTGCGGTTCTTTGTGTGAAGGCATTCTCGTGGCTCAGGCTTACAGCCCTCAGGCGGACATTCCTGTAAACAAGGAGTTCGTGGCAAAGTTTACCGAGGCCTATAAAAAGGGCCCGGCGCAGTTTTCAGCCCAGGCTTTTGCAGGGGTGCAGATACTGGTGGAAGCCCTGGCCAAGGTGGAGAAGGAGTCGGGTAAAAAAATCACTGAGATGGAACTGGCAGACGTTCGGACCGCGCTCAACAAGGCTCTGCGGACGGGTTCCTACATGACTCCTCTTGGTGAGGTCAGCCTCGACGCCGAGGGAGAGGTGCATCAGAAACAGTTCTACGTCTCGGTCATTAAAATGAGCCCTGACGGTAAGGCCGGGGCTTTCGAACTGTCGAAATAACATGTGCGCAGGAGGGCCTTGGCCTCCTGCATTGGAGTTCTTGTTCCAACGGCCGATTGCGTCGTTTACGGAATAGATCCGTATTTTTGAGGCTGGCAACGGTTTTACCCTGCGGCATGGGTGCTATGTCTTCAGCCTGGTTTCTGCAAAATCTTCTCAATGGCCTCTCCATCGGCAGTGTCTATGCCGTGTTCGCCCTGGGCTACACACTGGTGTTTTCCATCTTGGGAATCATAAACTTTGCCCATGGGGCTGTGTTCACCCTGGGAGCCTATCTCACCTATTCTTTGGCTGTTGGACAGTTCGGTTTGAACGGATTGCTGGCCGGTGTAAGTCTTCCCTTTAAATTGCCCTTCGTCCTGGCGCTTGTCGTGGGCGGGGCGCTTTCCGGTCTTGCCGGCATGGCGGTGGAAAGGCTGGCCTTCAGGCCATTGCGCAAGCGGGGCGCGGACGCCCTGCTTGCTCTCGTGTCCAGCCTTGGAGTGGCGCTTATACTGGTCAACCTCATCCAGTATCTATTTGGCGCGGAGATTTATTCTTTTCCGGCCGACGTGTTCGGCTCGCTGCCCCCGGCCATCATCTTCACGGTAAGTGGCAAGCTTGTGGCTGTTAGGAGCGTGCAGGTCATACTTTTCGGGGTAAGCATGAGCATGCTGGCGCTCTTGGTCTGGTTCATCCACTTCACCAAGCAGGGCAAAGCCCTTCGCGCTACGGCCGAAAACACTGACACGGCCAGCCTGCTGGGAATCAGCGTGGACTCCTTTATTCTGGGGACGTTCTTTATTTCGGGAATATTGGGAGGACTCTCTGGGACTCTTATAGGCGTGAGTTTCGGCCTTGCCGGCCCTTATTTCGGAGTGGCCTACGGGTTGAAGGCCCTGGCTGTGATTGTGCTGGGCGGGTTGGGGTCCATTCCGGGAGCGGTGGTCGGGGGGCTGGTCATCGGCTTGGCTGAAGCATTTCTGCCTCCGGAGATGTCCTCATACAAGGAGGCGGTGGCGTACGTATTGTTGTTCGTGGTCCTTCTGGTGCGGCCACAGGGGCTCTTGGGCAACGATGCCGAACAGAAGGTGTAAAGTAGGCGGATGACTCATAATGGATGATTTCATAGCCCGCTACGGCTTCCTTTTTGTGACAATTATCCAGCAAGCCTTGCTTGGGCTCAGCTTGTATTTTCCTCTCATGGCTGGGCAACTGTCCCTGGCCAGCATCGGGTTTTACGCTTTAGGCGGCTACGTGGCGGCCATAATGGGAACGCACCCGGAGCTCGCGGCGTTTCGCGCTTTTGCAGGGGGCTTTCTCTATCCTTTAGAGTGGATGGTTGCCTTGGCACTCTCTTTCGTTTTGGCGTTGGTGTTGGGGTTCCCGGCGCTCAGGCTGCGGGGAATTTACCTGGCCCTGGCAACCATCGCCTTCGTTCAGGTGCTTGGGGTGGTTGTCTTGAATATGCCCATCGCGGGAGGTGCGGTGGGCATTTTCGGCATCCCGCAGCCATTTGAGAGTAGACTTGCCTATGTCTGGTTCTTTGGGCCGCTCTTGGCCTTGACACTTTTCTTCATATGGAAGCTTGAGCGCTCGGGAACGGGGCGCATGTTCTTCTCCATCCGCGAGGACGAATTGGCAGCACGGTCCATGGGGGTCAACGTCACATGGCGCAAGGTGCAGGCATTCGTCATCGGGTGCTGCCTGGCGGGCGTCACGGGCGCCATGAGCGCCCCCTTCCTGAACACCTGGAACGCCAGGCAAGGAACCTTCGACGCGGCTGTGGCCTGTTTGGCGTATGTGCTCATAGGAGGGGCGCGTTCCAAGTGGGGAGCGCTTTTGGGTGCCGCCCTGCTGGTGAGCCTGCCGGAGCTGTTGCGGCCCCTGAAGGACTCCCGCATGATCCTTAACGGACTCATGCTGGTGGTGGCCTGTGTGTATATGCCCAGGGGTATCGCTGGCCTTTTGGCCCGGAGCGGAAAGTGAGCGTCATCCTGGCGGTCGACGAACTCTCCAAGTCGTTCGGCGGCCTTATGGCCGTGGCTGGCGTGAGCTTTGTAGTGGAGGAAGGTGAAATCTTCGGGCTCATCGGTCCCAATGGCGCGGGAAAAACCACCCTTTTCAACATGCTCACAGGGCTGACCAAGCCTAGCGCTGGAACGGTTCGCTTTCTGGGCGAAGACATTACCGGGAAAGATCCGGCCACAATCGCCCGGGCCGGCCTGGCCCGAACCTTTCAGAACATCCGCCTCTTCGGAGGCATGAGCGTCCTGGACAACGTTCGCGTGCCCCTGCACGCCAAAGCGCATACAGGTTTATGGGGAGGAGTTTTCGGTTCTAGGGCGTCGAAGGAACATGAACGCGAAACCCTGGAGCAAGCGGCACGTCTCGTTAAACTGGTGGGACTTGCCGACCATATGGGTGAACAGGCCGCGAGCCTGCCCTATGGAGCGAGGCGCCGCCTGGAAATCGCCCGGGCCTTGGCGTTGTCGCCCAAGATAGTACTCCTGGATGAACCAGCTGCGGGAATGAATCCTGTGGAAAAGCAGGAACTTTCGCGCTCTATTCTGGAGATACGCGATCTCTTCGGCCATACAGTGCTCCTTATCGAGCACAACGTGCCCATGGTCATGGGATTGTGCAGGTCCGTGGCCGTGCTCAACTTTGGGGAACTCATCGCCAAGGGGAAGCCGGAAGAGGTACAGGCTGATCCTGTCGTGATCGAGGCCTATCTTGGGGAAGGTGAAAAGGAAGGAGTGACGGCCGGTGCTTGAGCTCTTGGACGTCACCCTGGCCTATGGCCCTGTGGTGGCTGTTCGCAATGCCACTGTCCGGGTGGGTAAAGGCGAGATAGTCACCCTGATTGGCGCCAACGGGGCGGGCAAGACCACCATTTTGCGTGCCATATCGCGCCTGGTCCCGCTAAGGTCAGGGAGTATACGCTTCGAAGGACGCGACTTGGCGGGGCTCAGTCCGGACAAGGTCGTGCGCCTTGGAGTGGCTCACTGCCCGGAAGGCCGCCAAGTGCTGGCCAGGCAATCGGTGCAGGACAACCTGGAGCTGGGGGCATACATCCGCTCGGACACGTCTGTGATCAAAAAGGATATGGACAGGATTTTCGAGCGGTTTCCCAGGCTGAAGGAGCGGGCAGGCCAGCTGGCGGGGACGCTTTCGGGGGGGGAGCAGCAGATGCTTGCCATCGCCAGGGCCCTTATGTGCCGCCCGAAACTCTTGCTCCTGGATGAGCCGAGCCTGGGGCTAGCACCCATCATCGTCCACGAGATCTTCGACATCATTGCTGACCTTAACGCCAGCGGCGTCACGATCCTCCTCGTGGAGCAGAACGCCAATATGGCCATGAGAACCGCCCACCGCGCCTATGTGCTGGAAGCCGGGGCAATCGTGGCCGAAGGCGACGCCAAGAAGCTCGCAGGGGACGAGCGGGTGAAGAAGGCGTATCTGGGATAGAAATACCTGAGTTTCACACCAACCCCGTGGCCAAGCCTGCCGCAATGGCGATCATCATCCAGGCGACAACCCGGCGCACGGTCTCGATGGTCACCTTGCTGACCAGTCTCTTGCCGAAAAAAGCCCCTACGAAAGCGGCGAGAGCTGCGCTGACCACGAGTCCCATCTCGTCTGTAACATCCGGCCGGAGCAGGTGTCCGGCATAGACAGACAGGCGGGTGGTATCCACTGCGCACGCCAGCACGACCCCGGTTGCTATAAATCCCTCCTTTGAAAGGCCGGCCTTGAGCAGGTAGGCGCTGCGGAAGGCACCCTGGTTTCCGGAAAGTCCCCCAAAAAAGCCGCTCAAGAGACCTCCAAGCACGAGTCCGCCTTTAGCGGGCTGCTTCTTGATCGAGCCTTTCAATTCCGCCCAAGCGAAAAAGGCCATAAGGCCTGCCAGGGCGATCTTCACCACGGAAATCGCATGGACAGTGCCAAGGAGCACATACGTGAACACAGCTGGCACGTCCGCCAAATACGTGAGCAGTTTTGCGCCAGCCATGGAGGCGAAGATGGCTGGAACGCCGAAGCGGATAATGGTCCCACGATCAGCATTTCGCCAGAAGAGGGACAGCTTGAAAAGGTTGTTGGCCAGATGCACCAGCGCGGTTTGGGCGATGGCTACATCCACGGGAAAGAACAAGGCGAAGGCGGGAAAAAGGATGGTTCCCAGGCCGAAGCCGGAAAACAGGGTGAGGGCAGATGCGGCCAGGGCGATGAGACAGACGAGGAGGTAGTCCATTGGAAACACTCCAGACAAAGGCTGGTCGATCTGGTTGCGGTGCAACCTGAGAAAATTGCCCGACGCAATATATCAGGGAGCTTCATGTGCACCTCAGGGCCTTCAAGGTGCGTCTAATACTGTTGTTTGGGATTGGGGATTATTTGTTCTTTTCCAGATGGCCCAGGCCAACGAAGCGAAAAGAGAGTTGAAAAAGAAAAAGGGGCGGCCTCCGTACGGAGGCCGCCCCTTTTCGATTTATTTCTTCTTCAGGGCTGCCAGCCTCTCAGACAGGCTCTGTTCGGGTTTTGCCTGCTCGCCGGCCGCTTCCTTGAGGGCCTGGGCGATATAGGGGTCTTCGGTCTTTGGGGGGGTAAGCAGCTGGGTCTTCTCGGTGTGGACCTCGGTTTTGGCCTCCATCTCGGCAGCCTTTTTGGACATGGCGTCAAAGGCCGTGCCGAGGGAGTCCGCCTGCTTTTTTATTCCAGCCACCACCTTGGCGCGCTCCTCCTGCTCCTGGGCACGCTCCATGCGCACCTTGGCCACGTCCATGCGACGCTTGGCGTCGGACAAACGGTCGCGGGCGGTTTTCAGCCGTTCCGAGGCCGCCTTCACGGCCTGGGCCAACTCGTCATAGTAGCCTTTGGCTTCAGCGGCTTCCTTGATTTCCCGGTCGATCTCCGGGGCCATCTTTTCGAGCTCTGAGAGCAGGTTGGCAAGGCTGGCCTCGATCTGCGCTTTTTCATCAGCGGCAGCCGCTTCCGCCTTGGCCTGGAGGCGTTCGGCAGCAGCCATCCGAAGATCATAGTTCTTCTGAATCTCCTTGGCCTCGCGATCTTCCTTTTCCCATCCGTGCTTCGCGGCAACCATCTGCTGGGTGAGCTTGGTGAGGGCTTCATCCAGAGTGGCGATTTCCGCTTCGGAAGCGGTTTCCGGATTGAACTCCACAAGCATCTGCACAAAGCCGGCCTGCACATCTTCGGCTTTTTTAACAAAAAAATGTTTCAGAAAGCTGATCATTCACTATCTCCTTGGAGTGTTAGGCGGTTTTTCTTCTGGAAAAGATCAAATAGCCGATGCCACCCACCGCGACCAGCGTGACGATCGGCCAGAACAAACTGCCTGATGAATTTTTGGAATCCTGGGCCTTGGCTTCGACAATCTTTGGCTGGGCCAGCATGACGTTGGGGTCGACGTCCTTGGGAACGGCGTTGGGGTCCACGGGAACGCCGTCCTTGTTCATCTGGTCGAGCTTGGCATTAAGCTCGGCCACTTGCTTTTTCAGGTCGGCATTGGATTCAGAAAGCTTTTGCGCTTCCTGGCGGAAGGCCTGGACGCCAGGGTCGTTATGGTTGTTGTGGAAGAAGCTAGCCCCTGAGGTGAGGTTGGAGAGCATGAACCACATGAACATGGCGTCCCACATGCCGAAGCTGGAGAAGCTGTTGAAGGCGTAACCGGGGGCGGACCAGCCGCGTCCGGCGTAGTAGTTGTCCCGGTATCCGTTGTACTCCTGGTAGGAGCCGAAGCTCCTGTTCTGGTTGAGGATGGGTTTGCCAGTGCTGACCTGTCCGGGAACCGCATTGCCCGATTTTGAGTACAGCCCCTGGTAGCCCTGGTACGAAGAGGTGGCGGCCTGCTTTTTCACGGCGTCGGAACCGGCCGACGAGAAAGCCGAAGTGCCGGACGACTTGGCCGACGGCGCCGAAGACGCTCCGCCAGTGTTGGACCATCCGCCCGGTGTGGAGGAGGTTTGGGCCGGAGCGGTGGCCGAAGGCTGCGTCGATTGACCGGGCTGGGCGGGCTTGCTGCTGCTGGACCAGCCGGACGAACTGGAGGTACTTCCGGATGGAGTCGATGGGGTCGGCGTGCTGGGCTTGGACGAGCTGGACCAACCGGATGAACTTGAAGAGCTGGACCGGCTGCTGCTTGAAGAAGAGCGGGAACCGCCCCCGCTGCTCTTGGCAAGGGCCGCGCCAGCAGGGCCGAAAACAAGGATGAATGCCACGGCCAAGGCCAGAATCGATCTGGGTCGCATGTCCACCGTCTCCTTAATAAATCTTGAGCGCCAGGGGCGTCATGACCACGCCCGCCAGGCACCGTATCAAAGCCTGCCCGGGTTCCTCGTCGGCGGAGACGAGCATGTACTCCTGGGCGCCGCCAATATCGCGAGCATACAACATCATCTTGTGGTTCACCACGATGGGTGCCTGGTCCGCGGCGGTGAAAATATTCTCCGCCACCTCCACCGGTTGGGCGTACTGACCGTCACCCCATTCACGAACGAAAGTGGCCCCGGAGGGAGAATTGAGGTCCTGGCCTCCGATAAGACCGCCCTCTCCAAGCCATGTGTCCCAATCGTCGGGTGTGCCGGGATAAATCTCCTGGTAGACCTGGAAGCAATTCACGTCGACGAGCGTTCCGTCCTTCTGCTGCTGGAACTGGAACATGGCCTGCCGTTCACCCGTCTTGACGTACGCGCGGCTGACCTTGAGGCCGAAGAGTTCCATTCCGGAAACGGCTTCGACCACGATTTCTCCGGCTGGAAGCGGCAGGGTAAGGTCCAGACCTTCATAGCGCAACGCCTCTCCCGGTTCGATGGCCAGGATGGCTCCGATGCGCAGCGGCTCGGGCAGTTGGGGAAAACCCGGGTAGGTCTTTGGCTCCTTGCTCGAATTCCAAAACATGGTGGCTCCTTTTGGAAGCGAAGTGCTCATAGCATGTAGGGACGGGAGGTGGGTTTTGCAAGGGGCAACACGGCAAGATTTTTATGAAATCATGTCCATGTTTTCAGGGCGATACTTAAGACCAGACCAGAATTCGTCCGGAAATGAAGTGTGGAACAAGTGCTGGGTCCGCGTTCAGGCGGGCATGAAATCGTATTCGCCCACGCCCTGCACCAGAAGAACTTCACATTGCCCTGGCCCGGTGCAACGCACCCGGTGCGCCCTGCCGACAGGCACCTGTTTCCATTGCCCGGGTGTAAGCCGCACGGTTTCGTCTGGACCGCTCATGGTGAGTTCCACGTCCCCTTTGAGGCAGAAGGAGGTGTCCGTGACGTTGGAGTGGGTGTGCCAGGGGATTTCCTGCCCGGGGTCGAAGGTCATGAGGGTGACCCGGACATCAGCGGATTGCGCGATGCTTTGCTTGTTTGCAATGGTGTAGGCGGGCCTTGATTCAGCCATGTGAAGCCTCCTTGACGAATTGGAAGCGGCTGCGCCCGGCTTGCCGGGACAAAGCCGTGGCGCGGCGGACAACCGCCGGGGTGGGAGGATTCCCCGGCGGTAAGCTTCTGTTTGTTACGCGGCTGGTCCGGCGATGGGCGCCCGGGCATGGGTAAAACGGTAGACATCGCCTTCCTGCAGGAAGGGGGTTTCCACAAAAGAGTCCATTTTTGGAGTCTTGTAGCGGATGCGGCCGAATCCGCCGCTCAAAGTGATTATGTTGATGGTCTTTCGTTGCCAGGGATTGAAGAAGATTCGGCCCAGGGATTTGCCGCCACCGAGGTCCTCGATTTCCACAGCCCGTGGAAAGGAGCTGTGGTTTTCCAACTCCACGCTGATGGATACGCCGGCAAAGAACTCGGCATAGTCCAGGAGCTTGCCGTAGCGGAACTTGTAGTTTTCCCGGACAACCTCGATCTTGGCGCCCAGGTCTTCCACATCCGCAGTGGAGAGTTTTTTGAAAGAGTTTTGCAGATGGGTACGCAGCTGTTCGGACTCCGACATGTTGATCCTCCTCAGGTATGCAAGTCGCAGTTGCTCATCCCAGACGGGAGCGTCTTGGGCATCGTAACCCGTAACCGCCATGGCGGCCCCTGTGATTAACGGAATGGGAGCCATTGTATGTGCCTAACGTATTTGCCCTTTAACTGTTTGTGGCGAAAAAACAACGGGGGGCCGGACACGCCGCCCCCCGTCAATCATCACGAAGCAATCCGGCTGTAAAGCCTCTTATTTCCCGTTCACCAGCGAGTTGGTCTGCGTTGCGATCTCCAGTTCCTCGTTGGTGGGGATGATGTATATGGCCACCGGCGAATCATCGGTGGATATCTTGGTGATTTGCCCGCGCTTGAAGCCATAGTTGCGGTCGCGGTCGATCTTCACCCCAACCGCTCCCAGGGTATCGCAGCAACCCTGGCGCACGTCGGCGTCGTTCTCGCCGATGCCCGCAGTGAATACCACGGCGTCGCAGCCATCCAGAGCGGCCAGGTAAGCGCCGATGTAGTGCTTCACCCGGTAGCAGAACATCTTGAGGGCCAACTCGGCCTTCTTGTCGCCTTTCTCGCGTGCGGCGTGGATGTCACGCATGTCGTTGAGGCCGCAGATGCCCTTGAGACCGCTTTTTTTGTTGAGAAGAGTGTCCACCTGGTCGATGGAGAGCCCTTTGTTGGTGGACAGGAAAGCATGCAGGGAAGGGTCGACGTCGCCGGAACGGGTGCCCATCATCAGGCCCATGAGCGGGGTCAAGCCCATGGAGGTGTCCACGCACTGCCCGTTCTTGACCGCTGCCATGGAGCAGCCGTTGCCCAGGTGCACCGTTATGCAGCTGGTCTTTTCGAAAGGCTTGCCCACAACCTGGGCCAACTTCTTGGCCACATAGCCGTGAGATGTGCCGTGGAAGCCGTAGCGTCGTATCCCCAATTCTTCGTAAAGCTCGTAGGGAATGGCGAAAAGAAAGGCGTAGTCGGGAATAGTGCCGTGGAAGGCCGTGTCGAATATCGCAACCTGGCTTACGCCGGGATAGAGCGCCGTGGCGGCCTCGATACCCATGAGTCCTGCGGGGTTGTGCAGGGGAGCCAAGGCGCAGAACTGCTTGATGGTCTCCACTACTTCAGGTGTTATGATGGTTGGCTGGCGGAATGCCTCGCCGCCGTGCACCACGCGATGCCCGATAGCACCGATTTCGGAGGGCTTGGCCACAGGGGCTTCGCCGCCGGTGATCAACTCGGCGCAGCTGCCCAGAGCGGCGGTGTGGTCCTTGAAAGGCTTTTCAACAGAGATCACCTTCTGGTTGTCCATGCCGGGGTAGGCCTTGTGGGTGATCTGCCCCATGTTATCGCCGATGCGTTCGGCCAAGCCAGAACACATGACGGCCTGGGTGGTCATGTCGATAAGCTGGTATTTGAGCGACGAGCTGCCGCAGTTGAGAACCAGGATTTTCATATGAAACCGTCTCCTTAGAACTCTATTCGTGTTGCGCCTGAATGGCGGTGATAGCCACGGTGTTGACGATATCCTCCACGCTGCAGCCGCGGGAGAGATCGTTGACCGGCTTGTTGAGGCCCTGAAGCACCGGGCCTATGGCCACGGCCTGGGCGGCCCTCTGGACGGCCTTGTAGGTGTTGTTTCCGGTGTTCAAATCCGGGAAAATAAAGACGGTGGCCTTCCCAGCGACTTGAGAGCCAGGCATTTTGAGTGCCGCCACTTCCGGATCGATGGCCGCGTCGTACTGGAGCGGACCCTCGAGCATGAGTTCCGGCGCCATTTCGTGCGCGATCTTTGTTGCTTCGCGCACCTTGTCCACTTCCGCGCCTCCGCCCGACGTACCGGTTGAATACGAAAGCATGGCAATGCGGGGTTCAACGTGGAAGGCGGTGGCCGTGTGTGCGGACTGGATGGCTATTTCCGCCAGCTGCTGGGCGTTGGGGTTCGGGTTCACGGCGCAGTCGCCGAACACCAGCACCCTGTCGGCCAGGCACATGAGGAACACGGAGCTCACGATGGACATTCCGGGCTTGGTCTTGATGATCTGGAGCGCCGGGCGGATGGTCTCCTGGGTTGTGGTGATGGAACCTGAGACCATGCCGTTGGCATGGCCCATCTGTACCATCATGGTGCCGAAGTAGGTGGGGGAGAGCATCTGGTCGCGGGCCATCTCCTCGGTGACGCCCTTGGCCTTGCGCATCTCGTAGTAGGTCTTCCAGTATTCCTCGAAGTGGGGGGAGGCGGCCGGGTCGATGAGCTGGGCAGCCGAAAGATCCAGGCCCAGCTGGGAGATGAGCGGCTGCACGTCTTTTTCCTTGCCCAGGATGGTCAGGTCCGCCACGCCGCGGCGCAGCAGAATGTCCGCGGCCTTTAAGATGCGTCCGGACGTGCCCTCGGGCAGCACGATGTGCTGCTTCTGGTGCTTGGCTTTGTCGATGAGGCTGTACTCGAACATCTTGGGGGTGATCTTGGAGGAGCGTTTGGCCTCAAGACGGGCTCTGAAGTCGTCCCCCTTGACGTACTTCTCAAAGGTGCCCAGGGCCGTGGCGATCTTTTTCTGATCGTCTGATTCGATGCGCCCATAGAGGTCCATGAGGATGCGGGCGACCTTGTAGGTGTGCCCTTCGGCCAGGAGAACGGGAAGAGGAACGCCGGTCCATCCCTCGATGAGCTTCTTGATGTTTATGTGGGGGTCGAGCCCGCCGGTAAGCACGATGCCGGCCACGTCCTGGTAGGCAGTGGAAAGACGCGAGGCGTAGCAGCCGAGCACCACATCGGCCCTGTCGCCCGGAGTTATGACCAGTGCGCCTTTCTTGATGTAGTCCAGGAAGTTGCCCACCTGCATGGCGGCCACGATGTAGTCGTCAATGGGGGTGTCCAGCTGATCCTGGCCATAGAGGACCTGGGCTCCAAGCCACTTGGTCACATCGCCCACGGTGGGCTTTCCCAGGGTTGGCTCCTCCGGGATGGCGTAGGTCAGGCAGTCCTGCCCGCCGATGTATTTGCAGGTCAGGCCGTCGAGTATCTTTTGCTCGAAACCGGGGTCCACGCGGTTCACTATAGTGGCGAAAATATCCAGATTTTTTTCCGCGAAAGTGTCGATGGCGATCTGGGTGGCGGCCACGAGTTTGTCCGCTGGTTTGTCGTGGCCGTTGGCCACCAGAATGACCGGGCAGCCAAGGTTGGACGCGATCTCGGCGTTTATGTCGAACTCGAAGGCCGAGTCGCCACCCACGAAGTCCGTGCCTTCGCAGAGCACGAAATCGTAATGTGATTCCAGATCTTTGAATTTGATGAGGATATTTTCAAGCATCACGGTGTGCTTGCCCTGGTTGATCATGTCCCGGGCCTGGTCCAGCGTGTAGGCGTACGTGTCCTCGTAGCGCATGTTCAGGTAGAACTGGGAGAGGATCAGGTTGATGTCGTGGTCCTTCTTGCCTTCGGCTGAACCGGAGATGATGGGACGGAAAAAGGCCACGCGCTGGAAGTCCTTGAGCAACTGCTGCATCACGCCCAGGCAGATGGCGGATTTGCCGCTGCGGGCCTCGGTGGCGATGATGTAGAGGTTTTTAGCCATGCGAGTCTCCTCGGTCGGGTATGAGGTGGAAGGTGCCGGCGGGAAGGGAAGGATGCCGCCGGATAAGCATGGGAGCCAGCACGCCGGCCGCGAATCGGCCGGAGGAAACAGTGGAGCGGTCCAGGCGCGGAAAAGCGTCCCGGACTTGCGGGGAGACAGATGGGGAAGGATGACCGGAGGGCCAGGGGCCTCCCAGTCGAGCGGGGTTGGTCATGTTCGTCCGCACACGTATTCGCTTCTGCCAGGGCTTAAGACCCTGTACAGACAGAGTATCCTTAATAACAAGGAACGTGCCAGATGGTCCATGTTGTCAATGTCCTGTTATTTCAATATGTTGAACAGGGTATTGTTTGGGAGCATAGCCCGGTTTTCCAGACAAAACCAGCTGTGAGACCAAACAATACCAAAAAACATGGTATTGGGAGGATGTAAAGAATCAGGCAGGACTCGCGGTACGTCAACGTGCTTGCAAATTATCAGCCCAGTCGGTCCGTGGTCAAGGAAGCAAGGCGGCAACTTGTCCGGAAAATCGGACGAGTCTGAATTGCGGGACGCTTGGAGAGGGTGAGATATGAGAGAATTGGCGCGTGTCAAGAGAGGAGGCGCATGGCCTCCTGGTCCGTTAGAGGTCTTCCCAGGCGCTCTGATTCCGTTCTTACTGAGCGCACCAGAGCTTCAAGGTCGCGAGTTGACGCTTCAATTTTCAGCTCGGCGAGTTTTGCTGCCACTGCTGCGCGGCCGCTTTTCTTACCCAGGGCGGTTGAGCGCGAAAGCCCGAGCAGGGCGGGGTCGTAGGGTTCGAACAGGGCAGGATCCCGGGCAAGGCCATGCACGTGGAGTCCTGTTTCGCATGCGAACTGGCCTGCCCCGGCCACAGGCTTCCTAGGGGGGATCTCTATCCCTGCGGCCTGAGCAACCGCACGGCAGAGGCCGGGCAGTTCCTCCACCCGATAGGGAGCGGCCAACCGCAAATGCAGGTATGCGACCAGCTCCTCCAGCGCGGCCAGGCCGGCCCGCTCACCCAGCCCGAGGACAGAGGCGTCCGCATAGTCGGCGCCGGCCAGAAGCCCAGCCAAAGCGTTGGCCGTACCCAGGCCGAAATCGTTGTGGCAGTGCACGCCGATGGCCACTCCCCCAAGAGCCTTCAACTCACGGACCACTTCGCCCACTTCAAAGGGATGCCACAAGCCCACGGTGTCGGAAAGCCGAACCCTGGCCGCGCCTGAGTCCCTGGCCGCTTTGGTGGCGCGGGTCAAAAATTCCGGGTCCGCGCGGGAGGCATCTTCCAGGCCTACGGAAATACGAGCTTTCCCAGCTGCGCGGGCCAGCTCCACATGGCGTTCAAGGTGCTCTATGAGACCTTCAGGGGTAAGCCCCAGGCGTTTCTCCATATGAGCGGCGGAAACAGGCAGCCCAAGGTGCAGCCAGTCGGTGTTCAGGGCCGCGCCAGTTCGGATTGTGTCCTCCCGGCAGGCCGCCCAGACGGATGTTTCCGGTCCATTGTCTATTGCTTGGGCCATGGCGGAGAGTTCGGACACGGACTCATCCCTGCCGGCGATGCCAAGTTCAACCTCGTCCACACCGAGCCTGGCCAAACGGCTCAGGATGTCTTTCTTGGCCTGGGTGGAGAGATACACTCCGAAGCACTGTTCGCCTTCGCGCAACGTGGAGTCGATGATCTTCATGGCTTTACCGCCATGGGCGGGATCATGCCGCTTAGAGAGAGCGGCTTGGCGAAATCATGAGAGGAGAGACGGGGGGACAGGGAGTTCATTCGGGGATAATACCTCTGTCCCCCCGGTAACAAAATTACAGAATTTGGAAAAGCATCCTGGTGGCCATAATGAGCAAAAAGGCCGCGAACACCTTCTTAAGCTTGGCCACAGGCAGCTTGTGGGCGATCTTGGCCCCGGTGGGGGCTGTGAGCATGCTGCACACCACCAACCCGAGCATGGCTGGAAGGTAGATAAAGCCCAGGGAATACTCTGGCATCCCTGCCTTGCCCAATCCCCCGAGGATGAAACCTATTGTACCGGCCACCGCGATGGGGAAACCAATGGCCGCTCCAGTGCCAACCGCCTGGTGCATGGGAATGTTGCACCAGGTCATGAAGGGCACTGTCAGTGTGCCGCCGCCGATTCCAACCAGGGCAGAGATGACGCCTATGAACCCGCCCACGCCAGTCATGGGGCCCCATCCGGGGATTTCGCGACTGGGTTTGGGCTTGAGGTTCAAGAACATCTGTACGGAGACATAATAGAGGAAGCAGACGAAAAAACCCTTGAGAAAGCCCGACGACAGCCATGCCGCGAGCTTGGAGCCGGCAAGGGTCCCCAGGACAATGCCGGGAGTGATGAGCTTGACCACGTGCCACCGCACCGCTCCGTGCTTGTGGTGGGCGCGCATGCTGGAAATGCTGGTGAACATGATGGAGGCCAGCGATGTGCCGAGCGCCATCTGCATCATGTACTCGGCAGGTAGTCCCTGCATGGCGAACAGGATGGACAGAACTGGCACGATGACGATTCCTCCGCCCACTCCCAAAAGCCCCGCCAGCACTCCGGCAACTGCGCCGGCTAAGGCATACAGAAGAAGATACATGACCATCATGAGGGGATACTCCTTGTCGTTCTCATCGTGAGACGAGTGAGATTCGGCCCGGGCGTGCGGTACTGACCGTGGGAGGGCGTTCGGGGCGGTCTGTACCGCGCTGAACCGGCATGCCTGTTGTCCGGGACTGCCAAAGGCCGCGCCTTATAATCTTTCCAAACTGTTGTCGACAGGCGGAGGGTTACATCCGCACCTTCATGAACCTTACAAAAATGACAACAAAAATGTAAGTTTCATCTGTCTCATTATTTTCATCCAGTAATTTAGTGGGTCATAAGGGATTCTGTCATCTGCGCCAATCCTAGGAAATTATCAAATTTGGCAAAAAATAACAGTTTTGGCATGCCCTTTGCCTGAGTGCCTCCGTATCAGGCGAACCCCATCCCCCTTCGGAGGAATATTATGAGAAAGATCGCTATCTACGGCAAAGGCGGCATCGGCAAATCCACCACGACCCAAAACACCGTGGCTGGTCTGGCCACTCTGGGCAAGAAGGTCATGGTCGTCGGGTGCGACCCCAAGGCCGACTCCACCCGTTTGCTTCTCGGAGGACTGCAGCAGAAGACCGTTCTGGACACCCTGCGCGAGGAAGGCGAGGACGTCGAACTCGAAGACATCCTGAAGCCCGGTTTCAAGGGCACCATGTGCACCGAGTCCGGCGGCCCCGAGCCCGGCGTGGGTTGCGCAGGACGCGGCATCATCACGTCCATCAACCTGCTCGAACAGCTGGGTGCCTACACTGACGACAAGAAGCTCGACTACGTGTTCTACGACGTTCTGGGCGACGTTGTCTGCGGCGGCTTCGCCATGCCTATCCGCGAGGGCAAGGCCCAGGAGATCTACATCGTGGTCTCAGGCGAGATGATGGCCATGTACGCGGCCAACAACATCTGCAAGGGCATTGTGAAATTCGCGGAAGGCGGCGGCGTGCGCCTTGGCGGGCTTATCTGCAACTCCCGCAAGGTGGATCGCGAGGAGGACCTGATCAATGCCCTGGCTGAACGTCTCGGCACCCAGATGATCCACTTCGTGCCTCGCGAAAACCAGGTGCAGCGCGCCGAACTCAACCGCAAGACGGTTATCGACTTCTCCCCTGAACACCCCCAGGCCAACGAGTACCTGAACCTGGCCTCGAAGATTCAGGACAACCAGAAGTTCGTCATTCCGACCCCGCTGCCCATCGACGAGCTGGAATCCCTGCTCGTGAAGTACGGCATCGCCAACTAGGCGGACGGCAAACAAAAAAGGCAGGAGATAAGAAAATGTCCCTCATTATGATCCGTTCCATCGTCCGCCCCGAGAAGGCCGACGACGTCATGGCCGCTCTCATGGAATCTGGCTTCCCGGCCGCCACCAAACTGGCCGTGGCTGGTCGCGGCAAACAGCGCGGCATTAAAATCGGCGAAGTGACCTATGACGAAATTCCCAAGATCCAGATCATGACCGTGGTGTCCGAGAAGGACAAGGATTTCGTGGTCAAGACCATCGTGGACGCCGCCCGCACAGGCGGCAAGGGAAACTTCGGCGACGGCAAGATCTTCGTTTCCCCGGTGGAAGAAATGTACACCATCAGCTCCGGCGTAAAGGAAACCGATCTGTCGTCCGTTGGGGAGGCCAGGCCATGAAGGAAGTAATCGCCGTAGTTCGCATGAACAAGATGAACCAGACCAAGAAGGCTTTGACTGACGCCGGTGTAGCCGCCTTCTTCGCCCACGAGGCTTGGGGCCGTGGCAAGGGTCTGGTGAACATGGCCGTGGCGGCAGGAGCCGCCCAGGGCTACCAGGAGGCCGCCGAGGTCCTGGGAAACAAGGGCAAGCTTTTCGCCAAGCGCATGATCACTGTGGTGGTTCCAGACGAAGAGGTCGATACAGTCGTGAAAACCATCATGGAAGCCAACCAGACCGGCAATGCCGGCGACGGCAAGATCTTCGTGCTGCCCATGTCCGACTCCGTGCGGGTGCGCACCGGCGAATCCGGCTCCTGCGCCATCGTTTAACCGGCTTTTAGCGAATTCAAAGAGGGAAGCATCATGGACGCCCCAATAGTAGACCACCTGGCAGTCCCGGATATCGATCCGGAAGAGGCCAAGAAGGAGCTTTTGGCCAAGTACCCCCCGAAGGTCGGCCGCAAGCGCTCCCAGCAGATATTCATTAAGGAAACCGAGGGCCCGGAGGAACGGGAAATCCTGGCCAACGTTCGCACGGTTCCCGGCATCATCACCCAGCGCGGCTGCACCTACGCGGGCTGCAAGGGCGTTATCCTGGGTCCCACCCGCGACATCGTGAACATTACTCACGGTCCCATCGGCTGCGGCTTCTACTCCTGGCTGACCAGGCGCAACCAGACCGACGCCTCAGCGCCCGGCGCAGAGAACTTCATTCCCTATGCCTTTTCCACGGACATGCAGGATCAGGACATTATCTTCGGTGGGGAAAAGAAGCTCAAGCAGGCCATCCAGGAAGCCTACGACCTGTTCAAGCCCAAGGCCATCGCCATCTTCTCCACCTGTCCGGTGGGGCTCATCGGCGACGACGTGCATGCCGTGGCCAGGGAGATGAAGGCTTTGCTCGGCATCAACATCTTTGGCTTCTCTTGTGAAGGCTACAAGGGCGTGTCCCAGTCCGCTGGCCACCACATAGCCAACAACAAGATCTTCACCGAAGTTGTGGGCACTTCCGAGACGCCTGAGCGCACCGGCAAGTTCACCATCAACATGCTGGGTGAATACAACATCGGCGGCGATGCCTTCGAGATCGACCGCATCCTGGAGAAGTGCGGCATCACCGTGAACGCCACCTTCTCGGGCAACTCCACCTATAACGACTTCGCTTCGGCTCAGATGGCCGACCTAAGCTGCGTCATGTGCCACCGGTCCATCAACTACGTGGCCGACATGCTTGAGACCAAATACGGCATCCCCTGGATCAAGGTGAACTTCATCGGTGCGCACGCCACAGCCAAGTCCCTTCGGCGCATTGCCCAGCACTTCGGCGACGAGGCGCTCATCAAGCGCGTGGAAGAGGTCATCGCTGAGGAAATGCCCATAGTGGAGGCCGCTCTGGCGGAAATCAAACCCCGCACCACCGGCAAGACAGCCATGCTGTTCGTGGGGGGCTCCCGGGCCCACCACTACCAGGAGCTCTTCCACGAGCTTGGCATGACCACTCTGGCCGCTGGCTACGAGTTCGGCCACCGCGACGACTACGAAGGCCGCCAGGTCATACCCTCCATCAAGGTGGACGCCGACTCGCGCAACATCGAGGAGCTCCATGTGGAGGCCGACCCAGAAAAGTATTCCCCGCGTTTGACCGAGGCTGAAATCAAGGCCCGCGAGGATGCAGGCTTGAAGTTCAAGGAATACGACGGGCTGATCACCGACATGCCCAAAAAGACCATGATCATCGACGACTTGAACCAGTTCGAGTCCGAGAAGCTCATCGAGATGTACAAGCCCGACATCTTCTGCGCCGGCATCAAGGAAAAGTATTCCGTGCAGAAGATGGGTGTGCCGCTCAAGCAGCTGCATTCCTACGATTATGGCGGCCCCTACGCCGGGTTTGTGGGCGCGGTAAACTATTACAAGGATATCGACAGGATGGTGAACTCCAAGGTCTGGTCGAAGGTGAAGGCCCCCTGGCACGCCGACGGACCCGAACTCACCGCCTGCTTCGTGGCTGGCTAGGAGGATACGCACATGGCACTCTTACGGCACACACCCGCTGAAATAACAGTCGACAGGACGGCCCTGTCCATCAACCCGGCCAAGACCTGTCAGCCCGTGGGCGCGATGTACGCGGCGCTAGGCATTCACGGCTGCCTGCCGCACTCCCACGGTTCCCAGGGCTGCTGCGCCTACCATCGCTCCGCTCTGACCAGGCACACCAAGGAGCCCATCAGCGCGGCCACCAGCTCCTTTACCGAAGGATCCTCCGTGTTCGGCGGCCAGGCCAACCTGCTCACCGCGATCCAGAACATCTTCTCGGTTTACGAGCCTGAGATCATTGCGGTGCACACCACCTGTCTCTCCGAGACCATCGGCGACGACATGACCCAGATCGTGGAGAAGGCCCGCGCCGAGGGCAAGGTCCCCGAGGGCAAGCACGTGATCTACTGTAACACCCCGTCTTACGTCGGGTCGCACGTCACGGGCTACTCCAACATGGTAAGCGGCATGGTGAAGAACCTGGCCAAGTCCACGGGAGCCAAAAACGGCAAGGTGAACATCATCCCCGGATTCTGCGAGCCTGCGGACATGGCGGAAATCAAGCGCCTGGCCCTGGCCATGGATGTGGACGCCAACATGTTCCCGGATACCTCCGGGGTGCTCAATGCCCCGTTGACCGGAAAGTACGAGATGTACCCCGCTGGCGGAGCCAAGGTCGCGGACATCACGTCCTCGGGCGACGCGGTGGGCACCATCGGCCTTGGCCAGTGGGCCACGGCCCAGGCCGCCAAGTATCTGGACTCGGAGCACAAGGTTCCCTGCCAGATCATGGGCTTGCCCTTTGGCCTGGAAGCAACGGACGCCTACATCTACGCCCTGTCCAAGATGGCCGGAAAGGCCGTGCCCGCCTCCATCGACTTCGAACGCGGGCAGGTGGTGGACGTCATCAGCGACTACAACCAGTACCTCTACGGCAAGCGCGTGGCCCTTGCCGGCGACCCTGATCAGCTGATCGGCTTGACCAAGCTCTTGATCGAGCTGGACATGATCCCGGCCTATGTTGTCACGGGTACGCCCGGCAACAAGTTCGAGCCCGCCATCCGGGAGATCATCAAGGGAACCCCGGCCGAGAACGTCACCAAGGTGAAGTGCCCGGGCGACATGTTCCTCATGCACCAGTGGATCAAGCAGGAGCCCGTGGATCTGCTCATTGGCAACACGTACCTGAAGTACGTGGCCCGCGACGAGGACATCCCCTTGATCCGCCACGGGTTCCCAATTGTTGACCGCATGGGCCACACCTACTTCCCCACGGTGGGATACAAGGGCGCGCTCAGGATGATCGAGAAGATACTCGACGCATTGCTGACCCGCCGTGACCGGGATTCGACCGAAACCAAGTTTGAGTTGGTATATTAGGAAGCCGGGGGCTGCGCGCCCCCGGACCCCGCGCCAGGGAGAGAAGCCTCTCCCTGGACCCGGCATTATTGCAGACTGTAGGCGGAAATAATTGAGGGGGTCTGGGGGGAATCATTCCCCCCAGCCGGGGTTTAAGGCAGTGCCCCATCTCACTAATCCGAAGGGAGTTCGAGACATGGTCAACAAACCCAAGCATCATATACTGGTCTGCAACAGCTTCCGAGCCAAGGGCGAGCCCAAGGGCGTCTGCTTCAAACAGGGCGGAAGCCTCCTGCAGTACATGGAAACAGAAATATTGGACCGCGGCCTGGACATCCTGATCACCGGTTCAGGATGCCTCAAGCAGTGCGAGGACGGCCCGGTGATGGTGGTTTATCCCGAAGCCTGGTGGTACGGGCACGTGGATTCCGAGGAGAAGGTGGACGAGATCCTCGACGCGCTGGAAAACGGCGAGGCTTGCGAGGATCTTTTGATATAGGTTGTCTCCTGCCAGAGACGCGACTTGAGGGCGGCCGCCCGGGTGCATTCCCGGGCGGCCGTTCTGGGTTATTTGAAGATGCGCTTGCGGTAGACGTAGAGATGGCGGGAAAGCAGGGCCGCGAAGGCGCCACCGGCCCACATGTGGACTCGTTCGCTCCTGAAAGCCAGAGAGGTGAGAGCCACGCCTAAACTTAAGGCCATGCCTTGCTTCACGGTCTTCATGGTTGGCCAGGTGAGTTTCGGGGAACAGGAGGGGGCGGATTTGAAGTGAGCCTCGACAGCCTTGAGCACGGCCGCATCCCGTTTCACTCCGGGCTTCCAGGTTACCAGGAGCCCGCCGCTTCGCGGATTGTAGTGAATCTGGGCCCCGGGCGCGGCCTTCTCCAGGGACGCTTGCAGGGAATCGATCTCTTCCATGGGCATGCCTGCGCCCAGATGCGCCCGAATTCTACCAGGAAGAACGCTTCGCAACATATCAGGCCTCCTTGAACACTGGAACCATTCCTGATCGTCCTGGCCGCAGGGGCCGCAGGGCGTTCACAGCAGCGGCGATGGTGGCCCCGTTGTGCATGAGAGCAGAGAGCTGTGGAGTCAAGCGCCCGAACAGACCGCCGGCCAGGAGCAGGGTGTTCACGCCCACGATAAGCCAATAGTTGTTTTTCACACGCTTGAAAGCCGCCTGGGCCAAGGCTCTGGCCCGGGCCAGGGCCAGCAGGTCGCCCGTGGTGAGCACCACGTCGGCCACCTCGCGGGTGACGTCCGCACCCTGGTGCATGGAGATGCCAACCGATGCCCGGGCAAGGGCCGGGGCGTCGTTTAACCCATCGCCGACCATGGCCACAGTTCTGCCTTCGGCGATAAGCTTCTCAATAACTTGATGCTTTTCATCGGGCAGCACCTGGGACACCCACTCGGTTATGCCGAGCTCCTTCGCGGTCCTGGCGGCCATGCCGTCCAGATCGCCGGTGAGCATGATGATGCGCTTGATTCCGGAGTCCCGAAGCGCCTGGATGGCTTCGGCCGCCTCGGGGCGAAGCGGGTCATCCAAGCTGATGAGACCGGCCAATTCGTCTCCGATGGCCAGATACAGCAGTGAATGCCCTTGCTCGGCAAGATTCCTGGCGGTTTCGCCAGCCTCGCCCAACGGTATTTTTTCATCATCGTGGATGAAATGCCTGCTGCCCAGCATGATGCGCTTGCCCTTGAGCCAGCTGGCCACGCCATGAGCGGCCACATACTCCACTCGTGCGTGCTCCTCCTGGTGGGTAATGCCTTCGGCCGCGGCTTGGCGCACAACGGCCCGGGCAACAGGGTGGGGGAAGTGTTCCTCAAGGCAGGCCGCAAGGCGGAGCACGTCCTCCCGGGAATGGCCCGAGTAGCCGATGACGCTGTGAACCTTCGGTTCGGCCATGGTCAAGGTGCCGGTCTTGTCAAAGACGAACACGTCGGCTTTGGCCAGGTTTTCCAAAGGAAGACCGCCTTTGACCACAACGCCTTCCGTGGCCATCTGGCGCATTGCGGCCAGCACGGCTAGCGGTGTGGCAAGCTTGATGGCGCAGGAGTAGTCCACCAGAAGGACAGAGGCGGCCCGGCGCGGATCGCGAGTGGCAGCGTAGACCGCTCCGGAAAGCCCGAGAGAAAAGGGAACCAGGTTTCCGGCCAACTTTTCGGCCTGGCTTTGAACGCCAGCCTTGCTGCGTTCCGCCTGTTCCACCAGGGCCAGCATCCGGCGCCAACGGGTGGAGTCGGCTGAGCCTGTGGCCTTGACCACTACCTCGCCCTCTTCCACCACGGTTCCCGCGAAGACAGCGGTACCAGGACGCTTGGGAACTCCGCGAACCTCCCCGGTCATGGAACTCTGATTCACCAGGGCTTCGCCTTCCTCCACCACGCCATCCACAGGCGCCACCGCTCCCTGGCGGATGACCACCAAGTCCCCGGGCTTCACGGTGCGGGCGTCCACCTGTTGCTCGTCGCTGCCCTTGCGCACCCAGGCCCAGACGGTCTGCGAGGCGAGGGTGGCGGCCAGGCTTTCCTCCGAACGCTTGCGCGTCCAGTTCTCCAGGAATTCCCCGGCGGAAAGAAGAAGGGTGATGGTTCCCAGCGACCTGAAGTCTCGGCGCAGAAAGCATATGGCCAGGGCTGTCGCATCCAGCACGTCTACCGAGAGTTTTCCTGAAAGAAGCGACACAACACCCCGCCAAAGCCTGGGCAATGCGCCCTTAAGCGCAAAGGCCAGTTGGAAACCCCTGGGAAGCATGGGGCGCATGATCACCGGAGCGAGCAGGCCAAAAAGGCTCGGCGCGGTCTCCGGATCATGTTGCGTTGCCGAGGCATGCCTGCCCCTTTCAGGAGGGATCTCCCGGACCTCGGTCCCTGTTACGCAAGAAAGCACGGCTGCATGCACGGCCGTGTCCGGATCGAATACAACCAGAAGCGAGCCGGAGCGGGGATTGGTGGAAACAGAGTAAACCCCTTCGATTCCGCGAATTCTATCCGCGGCTTTGAAAAGAGCGTCATGGCTGGGCCGTTTGTAGCGGAACCTGATCCTGCCGGGCAGTGAGTGCGCGACGTTCGGACTGCCTGATTCGAACGTCGCAGCTTCAAAGGGCCTCTGCCGTTTCGGCGACAGGTTCTTACCGCGACCCCTCAGTGGGCGGAGTTTGCCGGGACTGACATGAGCCAAAGGAGTCACGACTATTTTTTCTCCCCGGCAGGCTCGGGTGCAGCTCCTTCCTTGGATTTACGGGCATGCTCGGCTTCGGCCATGATGTCCTCGATGTTTTCCTTGGCCTGATCCACCACCCCCAGGAGCTTGTCCTTCAGGTTGAGCCCTCCGGCCATCACATCAGCCAGAAGGGGTTTGAAGCTGGGGGAACCCTTGGTCAGGGCGTAGACGGCCAATGCGCCCAGAGCGGCGCCGCCGACGAAAAGCAATGCGCCTTTTGAATTGGAATTCATTCAATACCTCCTATTCGGGGTTATCATTATTTTGCTACGAAAGCGTCACTTTGAAGTCAATAAAAAGAACGAGCGCCTCTTCTTGCGTTCTCCAGTCAGCCACGAGGTCACTCCATTGTTTCCAGGCAATGCAAAAGATGCTGCTGAATTTTTTCCTCGCCCATTCTCTCGGCAAGTTCGAAAACGGCTAGGTGTTGCCAGTAAACCTCGCGTGGGATTCCCCTGCTGCGGCACAGAGTGGCCCTGAGCTTCTCCCAGTAGGTTCGCAGAAGGTTCTGCCCGTAGGCCCCGATCAGACACCCTGGCATGATGAGAAAGCAGTCCGTTCCGGGGTCCCCTACGGCGTCGTACCCTGACCAGGCTGCCGAAATGCAGGCTTCCATGGCCCCGTCTGGGCGGCGAAGGCACCCCAGAGCGGTGTCCCGGTGTTCTTCTGGTATGATCCTCGGGTCGACTCCCCTGGACGAAAGGAACAGGCCGACCAGGGGGGGGCGGATGGTGGCAATGCGCCTGTCCCCTGGAATCTCCCTGGTGAGGCAATCGCGAAACATTTGGTAGTATCTGTTCACGGTATTGCGGTTCAAATCAGCGGATTTTGCGGCCACGCCAGCCGTAACTCCAGAGGTGAAGCATGCAGCCAGCTCAAGAAGGCGGCCTTCGTCGAGCTTGGCGTTGGACGCGTAGCGGTTCTTGCGGGTAACCGGGGAGGATGAAAAAGACGCAGGAAGAAACATGACACGACCCCTTGTAGATTTTGATACTCATTATCAAGTGCCTCGTCAGGAGTAAACATGATGATTCACCGCGGGGCACTAGATGAGAAGAGGTTGGAATATTCCCTGAATGAAGACGCCTGCCACGGCTTTGGTTCTGGACTGGAACTGCCCGGCGGGATATGACGTCGCAAGCAGTCAAGACCCTTCAGGAGCCGCCCGCATGGATCATCCGGTCCCCCTTTTCGACAAGGAGCAGCAGGTCATCGAGAATGCCCGGCTGATTTTGACTGGCCATGTCGATGGCGCACTCTCCAAACCATATCTCGAACTTCTGGACGAATACCAGGCCCTGCTGGAGAGATCCCGCCGCGTCGCGGAACTGGCCCTTTCCGTTCAGCTGGATTTGGAAGCCGCTGTGGCTCAGGTGGCCCAGCTCTCCCAGGTGGATGGACTCACCGGGGCCATGAACAGACGCGCCTTTGAAAAGCTTTTGTCACGCGACTGGGCCCAAGCCCAGCGGGAGAAGGCGACACTTTCCATGCTGGTGGTGGATATCGACAACTTCCGGGCCTACAACGACATCTACGGTTCGCTCGCCGGCGACGACTGTCTCAAGTCCGTGGCCCATGCCCTGATGCGCTGTCTCTTCCGGGAGGTGGATGTGGTGGCCCGCATGGAAGGCAATACCTTTGTGGTTCTTCTGCCCGCCACTGAGCCAGACGGCGCACGAGTGGTCGCAGAGCGCATCGTGAAAGAGGTTGCAGCGCTGGAGATTCCGCACCTGGAATCCCCCCATGGAGGGTTGGTGACTGTCAGCGTGGGGGTTGCCACCGTGATACCCGCACCAAAAGACGCTCCCATGCTTTTGGTCCGCCAGGCCCAGGCCGCTCTCGGGGAAGCCAAGGACTCTGGGCGCAACGCGGTTTTTCAGAACTCCGGGGGAGATACCCCGCGGATTTCCTAGGGCGTCTCGTATCTCGTTTTCTCTTCCATTTTTCGGGCAGGCTTCGCGCAGTTCTCGGCAAGTACGCTTTTAGTGGCTTCAATGTTGCATTTGCAGATTATATTGATACTGAGTTTCAAAATCGATTGAGACAGGATCGCCTTGGCTCCCAAAGTTGTTGCGAAAGCTTCACCTGTTCGCCGCAAAAAACTGAGATACGAGACTTTCAAGACGTCGGGGGGCTTAGTATCCGCCCCGGCTGGTAGTAAAAATTCGCAGGAGAGAAGTATGTATTCGTCCGAGCGTCTGTATACGGTGTTTGCTCTTGCCGTAAGTCTTCTTATTCAAGGAGGCTTCTACCTCTACTGTCTGGAAACCCTCGCCAGCTGACACGCTGCGTCCCCTCCCTCTTATAATGGCCTGGAACCGCACTAGACGGTTCCGGGCCATATCTTTGTTTAGCTTCCCGAGCCGGACTCTCCTTGATTCCTTTAAGCAGGACCATTTCGTCGCATTCACACGTCACTGACGCCTCGAAATGGTTGGATTCCCCAGAAATAAGCAGCCTGGAAAATGCAGCATGGTCAAACCTTACATTTTTGTCTCAAGGCTTTGCGTTTTTGTGCCCTTAAGAAGTGCACACAGACAGCCACATGTTTGTTTAGTTATTTAAATACAGTTGGTTAGCTTGTGGCACGGGAATTGATTCTAGGGTTCATGTGGCGGACCTGAGACCGCCTCAAGATGGCTTGTGCCGGTAACCCGCAGAAGAGAGGCGCACCGTGTCCGACATAATCTTCGAGGAACGCAAAGACCAGATCCATGTTACCGGAGAAGGCCCTTTCAAGCTGGCCTGCAACCGGGACTCGCTGGCCGGGGCCGTCAGTCAGAGGGCTTGCGTGTTCTGCGGCTCGCGGGTGGTGCTCTACCCCATCGCGGACGCACTGCATCTGGTGCACGGTCCAATCGGCTGCGCCGCCTACACCTGGGACATTCGGGGGGCGCTGTCTTCCGGGCCTGAACTCCACCGTCTCTCCTTTTCCACCGACCTTCAGGAAAAGGACGTGATCTTTGGTGGTGAGAAGAAGCTTGAGGCTGCTCTCACCGAGCTTATCGACCGGCATGAGCCCAAGGCCGCCTTCGTCTATTCCACCTGCATCGTGGGAATCATCGGCGATGATCTGGCGGCGGTGTGCAAGAAGGTCTCGGCGCAAAAGGGCATCCCGGTGATTCCGGTCCAGTCCGAGGGCTTCAAAGGCAACAAGCGCGAGGGCTACCTGGCCGCGTGCAAGGCCATGTTCACTCTCATGGGCACTGGTGACACTTCTGATATTCCGCCAATTTCGCTCAACATCCTGGGAGATTTCAACCTGGCTGGCGAAATCTGGATCATCCGTGAGTATTTCGAGCGCATGGGCATCAGGGTGGTGGCCAATATCACGGGCGACGGCCGGGTGGGCGACATAGCCAAAGCCCACGGCGCGGCGCTCAACGTGGTGCAGTGTTCCGGTTCTACCATGGATCTGGCCAAGATGATGCGCGAGACATACGGCACGCCCTCCGTGAAGGTGTCCTACTTCGGCATCGAAGACATGGCCGAGGCCCTTTACACCGTGGCCAGATTTTTCAAGGGGCTCGACCCGGACATGCTCGCCAGGACCCAGGCCCTGGTGAAGGAAGAGCTGGCCGTGCTGTACCCAAAGCTGGCCCGCTTCCGCCAAGACCTGGAGGGCAAGAAGGCCGCCATTTACGTGGGCGGAGCCTTCAAGGCCTTCTCGCTCATCAAGGCCTTTCGCCACCTGGGCATGTCAGTGGTCATCGCGGGATCGCAGACCGGCACTCCCGAGGACTATGAGGAGCTGGCCTCCATCTGCGACCCGGGCACCATCATAGTGGACGATGCCAACCCCCTCGAGCTCTCGGCCTTCCTCAAGGAAAAGGATGTGGACATCTTTGTGGGCGGCGTGAAGGAGCGCCCCATCGCCTACAAGCTTGGCGTGGGATTCTGCGACCACAACCACGAGCGTAAGGAAGCCCTGGAAGGGTTCGTCGGCATGTACAACTTCGCCCTGGAGGTCCACCGCACGGTGATGAGCCCCGTTTGGCGCTTTGTTCCCCGCCGCGCGGGAAAGACCCTGGCCGCGGGTATTTCCGACCTGCCCAAGGAGTGCAGCATATGAGCGCCACAGCAGTAAAGCCCAAGACAGAATCCTTCGTGTCCACCACCAATGCCTGCAAGCTGTGCAAGCCATTGGGTGCGACCCTGGTGTTCAAGGGAATAGAGGGAGGCGTGCCCTATCTGCACGGCTCCCAGGGCTGCGCAACCTACATGCGCCGCTACATCATCAGCCATTTTCGCGAGCCCATGGACATCGCCTCCAGCTCATTAGGCGAGAAGCAGGCCATATACGGCGGCGGCCCCAACCTGAAAAAGGGCTTGCTCACGGTAATGGACAAATACGAAGCGGGCATGATCGGCGTGGCCACCACCTGCCTCACCGAAACCATCGGCGACGACGTGCCAGGCATTTTGAAGGAGTTCCGCAAGGAATTCTCCGATCTGGACATGGCCCCGGTGGTGAACGTGGCCACCCCGAGCTTTTCGGGTACACACATGGAGGGCTTCACCGCCGCAGTCCGGGCCGTGGTGGACCAGTTGGCCACAGGCCATGCCGCAACGAAGGCCGTGAACTGCTTTCCAGGGTTCGTGTCCTGCGAGGACATCCGGCATTTGAAGGATGTGTTCGATGGCTTCGGGCTTTCGGCAACCATCCTGCCGGACTATTCCGAAACCCTGGATGGCCCGGCAGTGGATGAATACGAGAAGATCACCTCCGGTGGCACTCCCGTGGCCGACATAAAGGCCATGGGGGGAGCGCCGGCCTCCTTCGAGTTCGGCGCCACCCTTTCCGACCCCGGTGAAGCGGCCACAGCCGGGGGACTTCTGCAGTCGCGCTTCGGCGTGGCGCTCCACCGTCTGGGCTTGCCCATTGGGCTTCGCCAATCAGATGAATTCTTCAAGTCATTGGAGGCGGTCTCCTGCATGCCCACCCCGCGCCGCCATGCATTGGAGCGGGGAAGACTTCTGGACGCATTCGTGGACGGGCACAAGTACGTGTCCCAGAAGCGCTGCGTCATCTACGGCGAGGAGGACCTCATCGTGGGCCTGACGAGCTTCATGGCCGAAATCGGTGTGGTCCCGGTGCTGGTGGCCGGCGGTGGAAAATCCGGCAGGCTTGAAAAGGCAGTGCACGCCGCGTGCGAGGGGCTCGTTCCCGAGATGCCCGAAGTGGCCGACGGTGTTGACTTCTACGACATCGCGGACCGGGCCCGCGAGCTGGCCCCGGATTTCTTCCTGGGCCACTCCAAAGGCTACCGTCTTGCCCGGGAACTTTCCATTCCGCTCATCCGGGTGGGCTTTCCCATCCATGACCGTTTCGGCGGCCAGCGTGTCCGCCACCTCTGCTACCTGGGCGCCCAGGAGCTTTTGGACCGGGTGGTGAACGCAATGATCGAAAAGAAACAGACCGACTCCGACATCGGATACGGCTACATCTAAGGAGCTCCCCATGGCCATGGACCTTTCCAAGCACCCCTGTTTCAACAAGGACGCCAAGGGCTCCTGCGCGCGCATCCATCTGCCGGTGGCGCCCAAGTGCAACATCCAATGCAACTACTGCAACCGCAAGTACGACTGCGTGAACGAGTCGCGTCCGGGGGTCACCAGCTCGGTGCTCACCCCGCCCCAGGCCGTCGCCTATATGGAACAGGTGCTCAAGGCCGAGCCGCGCATAACCGTGGTTGGCATCGCAGGGCCCGGCGATCCCATGGCCAACGCCAAGGAAACGCTGGAAACCATCCGGCGCATCAAGGCAAAATGGCCGGATATGATTCTGTGCCTGTCCTCCAACGGCCTGGAGCTGCCTGAGCACATAGACGAACTGGCGGAACTTGGCGTGTCCCACGTGACTGTCACGGTCAATGCGGTTGATCCGGAAATAGCGGCCAAGATCTACTCCTGGGCGCGTGTCGGCAAGGTGCTCTACCGGGGCGCGGACGCCGCCCGCATTCTGCTGGAGAAGCAGGAGGAGTCCATCCGGCGCTTGAAGGAAAAGGACATCATCGTCAAGGTGAACACCATCATCATGCCTGGCATTAACGACCACCATGTCGAGGATATCGCCAAGAAGATGAAATCCATGGGCGTGAATCTGCTCAACTGCATGGCGCTCATCCCCAACAAGGACACCAAGTTCGAGCTGGTCCCCGAGCCCAGCAAGGCCGACGTGGAAGCCATACGGGCTATGGCCGAGACCTATTTGCCTCAGATGCGCCATTGCCAGCGCTGCCGGGCCGACGCCGTCGGGCTCTTGGAAAAGGATTGTTCGCGCGATTTCTCCGGGCTCATGCAGGCATGCTCTACCATGGTTCCGACCATGGACGAGTCCCGCAAGAACGTGGCCGTGGCCAGCATGGAGGGAATGCTTGTGAACATGCACCTGGGCGAGGCCGCCAGTTTTCAGATCTGGGCCGAGACCGGAACGGGCAGTTACAAAATGGTAGAGGAGCGTCCGGCCCCTCCGGCTGGCAGCGGTCCCAAGCGCTGGTATTCCCTGGCCAAGGCACTGTCGGACTGCAGGGCGGTGCTGGTGTCCGGGGTGGGTGACACCCCGCAGGCCATTCTGGAAGAGGAAGGCGTGAAGGTGGTGGCCATGTCGGGTTTTATCGCCCAGGGGTTGGATGCGGTGTTCAAGACAGGAAACTTCGCGCCGCTACGGGCCAAGGGCGGCGGCGGATGCAAGATGGGCGGCTGTTCCGGGGGCAGCGGCGAAGGCTGCTGATCTTGGGCGGCGCGATACTCTGCGCATGACCAAGTTCTCAAAAGGGGGCGGTGAACGCACGAAGCGTTCCACGCCCCCATTTCATTGGCATAAGGCACTCACAACGTTTTTGTCCGCTGAAAAGGGGAGGGCAAAATCCCAGGGATGCGAACAGCAGGAGAGCGAGCAAGGCGGGGCGGAACAATCGACCGCCTTCGAGAATCTGTTTCGCGAAGGCTATTTTGTGGAAGTCGAGGTGGTGATGGTCCCGATGGTGGTCTGGGTGGCCAGCCGCTGGGTATCCACGGCGCGCTGTTGCACCTGGGCATTGTAGAGACAATTGGACTGCTGTTGGCCGCAGGCTGCCTCGCACTGCTGGCGGGCGGTGAAGTCGGTGATGGAAGCGCAGGCCGTACGGCAGCTGAAATCCTGGTTGTTGCACTCGCAGATAAAGCAATTGGACGCGGGAGACAGGTTGTTGACGGTGGCTTGGGTCGATCCAGAGGACGTGGTCGTAGTGGTCTGGGCCAACAGAGTTGCGCTGCTCAAAAGCACTGCCAGGGCGAGAAGGAAGGTCGTTTTCATTGAAGTCTCCCAGGACCTGGCGAGTAGGCCAGGCCCTGGGTGAAGTCAAGGTTTACTCGGGGACCACTTCCAGAACCTGGTCGCCGTAGGGGTCGTTCATGGGTTGTTTCACGGACAAAAGCTGTGACCATCTTCTGACTGCACTCACAATGACGATGGCCATGAGCACCATGACGATGGCGGCCAGCGATGTGAGCAAATAGAGCTTCTTTGGCCAGAAGTTGTTGAAAATATTCAAATACCCTGCGTACATGGTCACGCAAACCATGGCCAGCCCCGGCACGGCGGTCATCCAGGCGTATCGGGCCTTGTTCATGCGGATGATGAGCGTGGTCCCAATAAGCAGGCCCACGGCTGCCAGCAGTTGGTTGGACATGCCGAACAGGGGCCAGATGGTGGAGATGTCTCCGGTATAGACCAAGTAGCCCCAGGAAGCGGTGAACAGGGCGCTGGTGATGATGATGCCCGGCCACCAGCGCTTTTCGGCGAATTTGGGAACTACTTGTCCGATCATCTCCTGCAGGAAGAAACGGCCCACGCGGGTGCCGGTGTCCACGGCCGTGAGAATGAACACGGCCTCGAACATGATGGCGAAGTGGTACCAATAGGCCATGAGCCCCTTCATGAAGGGGATGGAGGAGAAGATGTAGGCCATGCCCACGGCCAGGGACACCGCGCCGCCCGGGCGGCCCTGAAGCTTCTCGCCTACGGCGGTCGAGAGGTCGGGCAGGTTGACCACGGCCAGACCGAGCTTTTCGAATACGGCCGGGGCCGCGTTGATGGCGAAGTAGTCGGCGGGAACCATAACGCAGGCGGCGATCAAGGCCATTATTGCCACGAACCCTTCGGTAAGCATGGCGCCGTATCCCACGAAGAGGATGTCGTCCTCGGTGCCGATCATCTTGGGTGTGGTGCCAGAGCCTATGATGGCGTGGAATCCCGACAGGGCGCCGCAGGCGATGGTGATGAACAGGAACGGGAACACCGGACCCGGTATGATGGGGCCGCCGCCGCTAATGAACTTGGTGGTGGCGGGCATCAAGAGGTCAGGGCGGACCCAGAAGATGCCGATGGCCAGCATGGCGATGGTGCCGATCTTCAAATACGTGGACAGATAGTCGCGCGGGCACAGGAGCAGCCACACCGGCAACACCGAGGCGAAGAACCCGTAAATGGGTATTGCTATGGCGATGGTGCCCTTGGGCAGGTGGAACAGCTTGGCAAGCTCAGGCGTGTCGGCGATCCATTTGCCTGCGAAGATGGCCAGCACCAAAAGGGCCACGCCCATGATGGAGGCTCCCTTCACGTCCCCGTCGCGCCAGACATGGAGATACACACCCATGAGAAGGGCTATGGGGATGGTGGCGAACACGGTGAAGGTGCCCCAGGCACTTTCGAACATGGCGTTGACCACGGCCAGGGACAGACCGGCCAAGGTAAGGACGAGAATGAACAGCACGGCCACCGAGGCCACGGAGCCGGTCAGTTTACCGATCTCCTGGGTGGCGATGTAAGCGAGGCTTTGGCCTTTGTGCCGGACAGAGGCGAAGAGCACCACCGAATCGTGAACCGCTCCGGCCAGTACGCATCCGACCAGTATCCACAGGGCTCCGGGCAGGTAGCCGAACTGGGCGGCCAGCACTGGTCCCAAAAGCGGCCCCGCGGCCGCGATGGCAGCGAAGTGGTGGCCGAACAGGACGAATTTGTTGGTTTTTACGTAGTCGTGACCATCGGCCATCTTGACTGCCGGGGTTGTTCTGTTGGGATTGACCCCCAGAACCTTACGGACGAAGAACAGTCCGTAAAACCGGTAGGCGATGGCGAAGACGCAAAGTGCGGCGAAGACCAGGGTCAAGGCGTTCACTAAAAACCTCCTTATGTGCTGGTTGGCCAAACGTCTTATAGAATGAATATCCTCTGCTACTGGTTTGTTAACCCTGCGTCAACTCGAGCAAATCAGCGGGAATTGTCCCGCAGGAAGATTTTGATGGCATCGGAATACCGCGGGTAGGTGGAGATATCGTTGTGGCCTGCCGAAGTTACCCGGATAAAGTCCTTGGGACCCTTCCATTTGTCGAACAGTGCCCGGGCCCGTACTTCCGGTATGATGTCGTCCTGGGTTCCGACAAGAAACACGGCCGGGGCCAGAGCCTTTTCCGCGTCGGGCATTGCGTCGTAACGTTCCTTGAGGAGCCAGGACACGGGGAATAAGGGGTAGTGCCCCTTGGCCACGGCCAGTATCGAGTCGTAAGGAGTGACCAATACCGCTCCCTGAACCTCGCGGTAAGCGGCCACATGCACGGCCATGCCCGCGCCCAAGCTGCGACCCATGACGAAGCCTTTTCCGCCAGTCAAATTGACGGCCTGGTCGAACACGGCCAAGGCGTCCTCCTTGAGCGCCGCCTCGGTGGGCACGCCGGTGGAGCGGCCGTACCCACGGTAATTGACCGCCACGATGGAGACATCGGGCAGGTCCTTGGCCTGCTTCATGAACTCCGTGACTTCCTCGGCGTTGCCCCCGAAGTAGACAAGGGCAGGGGCAACACCGCGCCCCCGCTTGCGGGGCAGGTACCAGCCGGCCAGGGACTGGCCGTCCTTGGTGGCGACCAGAAATGGCTGGGCGTCCGGCAGAGTGCTCATAAGCTGGGTTTCGGCCATGGCGTCGGCTGTCTTGGGATGGTAGAGAAGCGAGGCTTGGGAGAAGTACAGGAACGCGGCGAATCCGAGCCAGCCGAGTACCACGATGCCGAGGATCAATTTCAGGGCTGCCATGCGTGCTGTTCCTTGTTGGCGGTGAGGTAGATGCATTCTTCAAGCACCGAAAGTATCTTTCCGCAAAGCCCACCGCTTGTCCCGCCTGCGCCGGGAGGAGGGCCGAAAAGCGTAATTCTCGCTTCCTTCAATCCTCGCTCCGGCACCGCGTCAGGGTCCACGCGGCACAGGGTGAGAGCCAAGCGTTCCGCGAGCAGATAGCCGGAGAGCCCCGTGGCCAAGAGTTCCATGGAACGGGAAAAATCATCCCTGCGGCGTTCGAAAAATTGGCGGGAATCCTGGGAAGGGATCAGGTGAATGGCTTGGTCCAGCATGGCCAGAATGCCCGAGAGCTGCGCCCCGGGGAGCCCCTGGCGCCAGCCCAGAAGCCAAGGTTCACGCCAGCTCAAGAGCCCGTGGGCGATGCCTAGGTCCACCACGCCGAGCATGAGTTCCATGGCTCGCAAGAGAACCGGGTCGTTCCAGCGTTTCTCCGTCTCGTTGATGGCCCAGTGAGGGGCCGCGCCTTCTGGGGCGGGCTCGCCCATCATTTCGGACAGGATGTGCCCGAGCCAGGTATTGGCATCGGAGGACCCGGGGGTTTCCAGATGCGCGTGGGACAAGACGTAACGCCCCTGCCCGAAATGTCCGGCCACGATGCACGGGTCACCTTCGACGAAAGCCGGGGCCAGCCGGACGCCGTACAGTGCCTCCCAATCCTCAAGGGCTTGGCCCGGTACCAAAGACAAGGGGATGTCGGCCATCATGAAACCCGGGCCTGGCTGACCATAGGCGGCCACCACTTCCACCCCGGGATCGTGCGCCCGGAATGCGGCCGGCCACCAGACCGGGGCCAGGGGGCGGTCGAGCCCTTTGGGAGTGAAGACCGTGTTCTTGGGTATGAGTTGGACGTTGCCGCTGGCGAAGTGCTGCAGGCGGTGTTCGAAAGGTTCACGGGTCCAGGGGCAGAGTCCCAGTCCCACGGGCACGGTCAGGCCAAGGCCGGCCCCGCCGCAGATGCCCAAGTACGCCCCGCCCGAGGCCACGTATCCCCGGATGGCTTCGATTCCGGCCGGGCCCAAACAGGCCGCCTTGCGGCTGGCGAATCCGCCAGGCACGATAAGCGCCTTGGGTGGCGACTGCCCGAGAAGCCCCGCCGCGAGCTCGTGCGCCCGGACCAGCCGGGAGGGGAAACCCCAGGCGCCCAATGCCCGTAGCATCAGCACGCCCCACAAGTGGGCTTCGTCCCAGAGAATGTAGACCATGAGCCCTTGTGCCTCATCCAGGCAAGGGTGACAATACACACGATTGGGCTCGGCCGGCTTTAATTTCCTACTTTTTCAGTCAAGATGACAAGCGCGGCAAAAAGGAGTATTGCGCCCGCCATCGCAACAGGAGCTTAACGCATGTCCGAGACCACCCTGGCCAAGGGCTACGAACCTGAAGAGGTCGAAGCCCGCTGGCTTTCATACTGGAAGGATTCCGATGCCGGCACTGCGGACCCGAACGCCGACGGTGAACCCTTCTCCATAGTCATCCCGCCGCCCAACGTCACCGGGGCTCTGCACATGGGCCACGCGTTGAACATAACCATTCAGGACATCCTCTGCCGCCATATGCGCCAGAAGGGCCGCAAGGTCCTGTGGGTGCCCGGCACCGACCACGCCGGTATCGCCACCCAAAACGTGGTGGAGCGCGCCCTGGCCGCGGAGGGCGGTTCCCGTCACGAACTGGGCCGGGAGAAGTTCATCGAGCGCGTCTGGGAATGGCGCAAGGACTACGGCGGGCGCATCCTGAACCAGATCAGGCGCATGGGCGCCAGCGTGGACTGGACCCGCGAACGCTTCACCATGGACGAAGGCCTTTCCAAGGCGGTGCGCGAGGTGTTCGTACGCCTCTACGAAGAAGGCCTTATCTACAAGGGCGATTACATTATCAACTGGTGCCCCCGCTGCCAGACCGCCCTGGCCGACCTGGAAGTGGAGCACGGCCCGAAAAAGGGAGCCCTGTACCAGATCCGCTATCCCCTGGCTGACGGCACTGGCGAACTGGTGGTGGCCACCACCCGCCCCGAGACCATGCTTGGCGACACGGCAGTGGCCGTGCATCCCGAAGACGAACGCTATACTGCGTTCATCGGAAAAATGGTTAAGTTGCCGCTAACTGATCGACAAATCCCGGTGATAGCCGATGCCTATGTGGACCGTGAATTCGGCACCGGCGCTCTCAAGGTGACCCCGGCCCACGACATGAACGACTTCGAGCTCGGCCGCCGCCACAGCCTGGAGGTGCTCCAGGTCATGGACGGCGAGGGCAACATGAACGCCGCAGCGGGCGCCGCCTACCAGGGGCTCTCGCGCGAGGCCTGCCGCAAGAAGGTGGTGGAGGATCTCAAGGAACAGGGCTTCCTGGTTGCCGTCGAGGAGCATGACCATTCCGTGGGCGAGTGCTACCGTTGCAAGACCGTCATCGAGCCCCATGTGTCCCCTCAATGGTTCGTCAAGGCCGGGCCTTTGGCCGCCGTGGCCCGGGCCGCCGTGGAATCGGGCCGGACCCAGATAATCCCGGACCAGTGGACCACCACCTACTACCATTGGCTGGACAACATCCGCGACTGGTGCATCTCCCGCCAGATATGGTGGGGGCACCGCATTCCGGCCTGGACCTGCGAAGCCTGCGGCAAGCTGGTGGTCTCCCGCGAGGACCCCACGGCCTGCCCCTGCGGAGGTACTCTTGCCCAGGACCCGGACGTTCTGGACACCTGGTTCTCCTCGGCCCTGTGGCCCTTCTCCACCCTGGGCTGGCCAGAGAAGACCCCGGAACTGAAAGCCTTCTATCCCACCTCTGTCCTGGTCACGGCCTTCGACATCCTCTTCTTCTGGGTGGCCCGCATGATGATGATGGGCCTGCACTTCATGGAGGAGGTGCCGTTCAAGCACGTGTACATCCACGCCCTGGTGCGCGACGCCGAGGGCAAGAAGATGTCCAAGTCCACGGGCAACGTCATCGATCCGTTGGTCATGATCGAGAAGTTCGGCACCGACGCCCTGCGCTTCACCCTGACCGCCTTCGCGGCAATGGGGCGAGACATTAAGCTCAGCGAGGACCGCATCGAGGGTTACCGCCACTTCGTGAACAAGCTCTGGAACGCGGCCCGCTTCAGCCTCATGAACCTGCCCGAGGAGATTCCAGCCGTGAGCCTGGACGGCGAACTGGCCCTGCACCACGCCTGGATTCTCCACCGCCTGGACGAGGTGAAGGCGTCCACCACCAAAGCCATCGAACACTACCACTTCAACGAGGCAGCCCAGGGCCTCTATTCCTTCCTGTGGCTGGAATTCTGCGACTGGTACCTGGAGATGGCCAAGGCCGACTTCAACGGTCCGGACCCTGAAGCAAAAGCCCTGGCCCAGAAGTGTCTGTGGACGGTGCTCTCGGAATATCTGGTGCTCATGCACCCCATCATGCCCTTCGTGACCCAGGAGATCTGGAACCACCTGCCCGGTCATAGTGAGAAGGACATCTCCAAGGTGCCCTACCCCGCAGCCAGGGCCCAGCACGCGAAGCCCGAGGCCGTGGCCCAGATGGGACTCCTGCAGGAGGTTGTGGTCAGCGTGCGCAACATCCGCTCCGAGCTGTCCATCAATCCGGGCATGAAGCTCGATTGCCTGGTGCGCACGGCGGACGGGGCCGATCTGGCCATGTTGCGTGCCAACGAGGCTCTCATTGTGCTCATGGCAAGACTTGCGAACTTCACGGCAGGCCCGGACGTCACCGCGCCCAAGGCTTCTGCCAGCGCTGCGGCCGGAGGCAACGCGGTGTTCGTGCCCCTGGCCGGGGCGGTGGACTTCGACGCGGAATTGGCCAGGCTCTCCAAGGAGCTGGCCAAGACCTCGAAAGAGGCCGAGATCGTGGGCAGAAAGCTGGCCAACGAGGATTTCACGGCCAAGGCCCCGGCGGAAGTGGTGGCCAAGGAGCGCGAGAAGGACGAGATGCTGCGCGAGAAGGTGGCCAAGCTGGAAGAGCTGAAGGGAAGGATAGAGAGCCTGAAGGGTTAACTCACATCGAACTCTGAATCGCGATAATGCGCCCGGTTTCCCGCAAGGGGGCCGGGCTTTCTTTCTTGGATCGGCGAAAAAACCGCGCCCTAGCGGAGCGCCTTCTCCATCCTGGTCATCGCTTCTTCTTCGCTCAGGCCCCGTTTGGCGGCGATGACGGCCAGATTCTCCTCGGCGTCGGAACCGCGAAGGTACAAGGCGTCCACAGGCGGGCCGTCGTACGAGGTGGCGAGGGCTGCGTTCAACAGAATTTCAGGGGCGGGGTTTTCGGTAGGAAGCGAGGTGACGTTGGCTAGTTCGGTAAATGCCTCGGAGTTGCGGCGAAGCCCTGTGCCGAGCACGGTCACCCGAGTCGAACGAGCCCGGGATAAGATCACGTCGCATGCATCCTGGACGGCAAAATCACGAGGCGGGCCAAGCGGGGCACAGGTGGTTTCAAGTCCTCCGCCACCGCGCACGAACCCCTGGTGATACACCCTGGCTGTGCGCGAATGGGTGACAACGTGGACCTCGTCGGAATTGCCGGATTCTCCGGTCTCTGAAAAGGCGAAAGCTGTGGCTGCCAGGAGCGGCAGATAGTCGAGCCCGGCCATTGGCAGCTGTTTGGCCAGGCAAAGGCCTGTGGCAAAGGCCAATCCCAGCCTGAGCCCGGTGAAGCTGCCTGGACCGCGCACGCAGGCCACTCTTGCAAGCCCGCCGCCGTGACGCTCAAGCATGCCCGCCACGGCCGGGGCCATCACCTCGTTCATTCGTCCGGGGCAGTGTTCCTCGAAGCTCTCCAGAATCCTTCCATCGTGCGCCAGCACCAGCTGCAGGGCTTCCTCGGCGGTGTTGACGACAAGGATCACTTCGGTCCGCCGCCAGTCACTATCCGGATGATGTCGTTGGCCGTGGCCATGACCATAAGCGCCATGAGCATGGCGAAGCCCACCTTGGTGGTTGCGGCGCGGATTTTCTCGGACACAGGGCGGCGAAACACCGTTTCCAGGGCGAAGAAGAGAATATGCCCGCCGTCGAGCACGGGAATGGGCAGGAGGTTCAAGATGGCCAGGTTCACGCTGATCATGGCCGTGAGCGTGGCCAGGTGCGCCAGTCCCTGTTCGGACTGTTTGCCCACCAGCTCGGCGATCATGATGGGCCCGCCGATGGAGGACATGGGCACCACGCCCATCACCAGTTTCCAGAAAACCTGGCCAGTAAGCGAGGTGACCTCCCAGGTCTGGGCCAGGCCTTCCCGGATGGCCTGGAGCGGGCCCAGCGGAATGTTGACGGACTCCTGGGTGGAGCGGATGCCCAAGATGGGCTTCTTGATGTCCTCGCCAAAGATGTTCTTCTGCCCGACGAGGTCGGGAGTGATGGTCAGGGTAAGGGTTTCGGCTCCTCGGCGAAGGGAAAGAGACAAGGGAGTGCCCTTGCTGGCTTCGACCCGGGCCTGGAGCTCACGGAAATACTGGATGGGCTGGCCATCGATGGCGGTGACGGCGTCACCGGCCATAAGCCCGGCGCGAGCGGCAGCGCTGTTCTCGTTCACTTGGCCGATGGCCGCGGGGGTCTCGAAGCGCCCGTGGGTGTAGAACATGGAGGCGTAAAGCACCCAGGCAAGCGCAAGGTTGAAAAGCGGCCCGGCCGCCACCACCAGCATGCGCTGCCAGGACGGGCGGCGGATGAACCATGTATGCGGCGGGAACCCGGACGTGGTCTCGTCGTCCTCGGAGTCCTGAGCTACCAGCTGCACGTATCCGCCAAGGGGGACGGCGGAAACGCGGTACTCGGTCTGGCCGGAGGTGAAACCGAAAAGTTTGGGGCCGAAACCCAAGGAAAAGGTGCGCACTCCCATGCCGAAAAATCTGGCCACCAGGAAGTGGCCCAGTTCGTGGATGAAGATGAGCACGCCAATGACAACGACGAAGGAGAGGGCTTTGCCCAGAAAGTCTATCATGTGCCTTCCATGAGGTATTTCGCCACGGCACGGCGCGTGGCGGAGTCAACCTCCATTATGGTCATAAAATCCGGATCGTCCAGTCCCTGTTGTCTGTCCAGGGCCCAGGCCACTGCCCGGGGGATGTCGCAAAAACCGATGCGGTCCTTGAGGAACCACTCCACGGCCACCTCGTTGGCGGCGTTTAAGGCCACGCAGTGGGCCGGGCTTTCGGCCACGGCGCGGCGTGCCAGTTCCAGGCAGGGAAAATCGTCCGTGCGGGGTTCCTGGAAAGTGAGCGAACCCAGGGCCGAAAGATCCAGGGGAGCGATCTTGAGCGGCAGCCTGCTCGGGTAGCACAGGCAGTAGGCGATGGCTATGCGCATGTCCGGCTGGCCCATCTGGGCCAGCAGAGAGCCGTCCCGGTAGGCGGCCAGAGAGTGCACTATGGACTGGGGATGCACCAGGACTTTCACCCTCTCCTGGGGCAATCCATACAGCCAGCAGGCCTCGATGACCTCGAGCCCTTTGTTCATTAACGTAGCCGAATCGATGCTTATTTTGGCGCCCATGGACCAGTTGGGGTGCTTCAGAGCCTGGGCGGCGGTGGCGCGGGGCAGGTCAACGCTGGGCCAGGAGCGGAAGGGGCCGCCAGAAGCAGTTAGGATGAGGTGGTCCACATCGTCGCCAGAATGCCCGGCCAAGGATTGAAAGAGGGCGTTGTGCTCGGAGTCCACGGGCAGGACCACGGCCCCGGACTCGCGGCAGGCTCGCCGGATCAGGTGGCCGGCCAATACCAGTGATTCCTTGTTGGCCAGGGCCAGCACCTTGCCGGATTGGGCCGCTGCCAGCGTCGGGGGCAGGCCCGCCGCGCCCACGATGGCCGAAAGCACCACCTGCACCTCTGGCAGAGCGGCCAGGGTGACGTAAGCGCCTGGGCCCCAGAGTATCTCGGGGCGGTATCCGGCAGGGAGGATCTCTTTGAGCCTGGCCGCCCCGGCCTCGTCCAGCACGGCCAAATAGCGGGGCCTGAAGCGCGCGGCCTGTTCCGCCAGGCGGTCCACGTTGCGCGCCCCGGCCAGGGCCGTGACCTCGAACTGGCCGGGATGATCGGCCGCCACTGCCAGAGCGGAATCGCCGATGGAACCGGTGGATCCCAGCACGCAGATGCGCCTGGGAAACGAGGGGAGGTCGCTGGCCTTGGGCAGAGTCGAAATGTAATCGATCATAAAAAGTTTACCAGGCTTCTGGCCAGGGCATAGACCAGGACCGCCGGGATGACTCCGTCGATGCGGTCCAGAATGCCGCCGTGGCCGGGCAGCAGATTGCCGGAGTCCTTGATGCCGGCGGCCCGCTTGAGAGAGGACTCCATGAAATCCCCCATTTGGGATGCCACGGAAAGGCAGACCCCCAGCGCCATGAAGGCGACAAGGGACGCCTTGCCCCAGAAGGTTGCGGCCACAAGGCAGACGGCTACTGCAGCAGCCAGTCCGCCAACGCTTCCGGCCCAGGTTTTCTTGGGAGAGACCGAAGGCCATATCTTGGGGCCGCCGATGAGGTGACCCGCGTAGTAGGCCCCTGTGTCCGTGGCCATGACCGAGGCCAAAACCAGCGCGGTCTCGCCTGGACCAAAAAGGGTCAGAAACTGAAGGCTTCCGGGAATGTAGAGAAGTGAAACAGCCAGCAGCCACCGGGGCGAAGTATCCTGTTTATGGAAAAGGCGGGCTAGTTCTTCGAGCCAGAAGGCGGCCAGGACCACTGCCAGCGCGGCGGCGGTTCCGTGGCGGTAGCCAAGCCAGACCATGGCCGCGCCCAGACCGAGGCCCAGTGCGCGAATGCAGGGGCCGCTGCCCGGAAAGAACCCCTGGAATTCCCAGAGTCCGATCAAGGCAACAGCCAGAGTAAGCGCAAAAATGTAGCCCCCGCCAAGCCAGATGCAGACAGCCAGGACCGGTAGGCCCACGGCGGCGGTGGCCAGACGGGGGGCGTGGGAACTGATGGCCATCAAGCGCCCGGGCCGTAGACCTTTTCGGGGTCGAAAACCTTGGGCGAGCATTCCACTGCCTGGCCGTTTTCACCAACTTCCCTGAAGAAGCAGGAGCGATAGCCTTCGTGGCAGGCGGCCCCGCCGACCTGCTCGATGAGCACGACCACGGCGTCGCGGTCGCAGTCCAGGCGGATGGACTTCACCTTCTGCACGTGCCCGGAGGTGCCTCCCTTGTGCCAGAGCTTGTTCCTGCTGCGGCTGTAGTAGTGGACCTCGCCGGTCTCCAAGGTTTTTTCCCAGGCCAGCTCGTTCATGTAGGCCAGCATGAGCACTTCGCCGGTGGCGGCGTCCTGCGCGATGGCGGGGATGAGACCTCCGCCTTTTTCAAAATCAGGTTTGAACATAATTCGTCCTTGGCTCAGTTGATCTCTCGCACCCTAATTGCCGCCCACGGGAAGGGTCAAGACCGGGGCGTTTTTGGGAGGATCCGCGGATTGCAGAGCGAAAATGTTGAGCATGAGCTGGAAGATCTCCTTGGAGCGGGCATCCTCGTTGCGGATATAATACCACCAGCCGCCGTGGTTCACGGCAACATACGTGTCGGAAGGACGTGTACGGGAAGAACGGATGTCCATCACGTCGGAGAACTGGGATCGCAGGTCGAAGGCGGCCTTTTTCGAGACGAGTTCCTTGGGGGTATCGATGCCCTGGGCTAAAACGTCCATGGCCCGCAGACAGTTGCGAAGGGTGAACGCCATGGTGGCAAACCCTCCGTTTTCCTTGGAGCCTTGGGCCAGCTCACGCTCCTTGACGTGCACAAGCTGCACCTTGGCCACCAGGAATCCGTGCTCGTTGGTGTGCGTTTTGAGTTCCACCCCGGTGAGATGCTCAATGCGCTTGATGATGGAGGGATGCCGTACCCGCATGGTCATCAACGTGATGTTGGGCTTGTCCTTCCCGGGTGACGCCGTGACGATGTCCAATTCGCCGCGGTCGTCCATTCGGGCGATGATCTCGGTGAGTTCAAGAAAGTTCTGATGTTCTGCTTGGTTTATGAACCCAGAGCGGGTGTCGAAGCTATGGTCAAGGCGTCCTATTCGAGTGACCAGCACCTTCATGAGGTACTCGATGTCCCAGCCCGAGCGGTAGAGCACCACGAAGCGCTCGAAGTCCAGCTCGGCCAGGAACTGCTGGGCATAGGTTTGTCCCTGGAAAGGCGTGTAGGTGACGGTGGGGGTATCGGAATACTGCGCCGTGATGGAAGGCAAGTAGGTATAGTAAACACCGCGCAAAAAATCTCTCTGGTCAGGGAATGTGCCGGTGGCGGAGCCCGAGACGTTGTAGTTGAAGCTGGAAGCTATGGATCCCACCTGCATAAAGAGGGGCTGTTCGAAATACTTCATGCGCACCAGGTTGAGCAGCATCTCCTCGTTGCTCGAGCGCTGCACGGCAATGTTGTAGTCCATGCGGGTGGCGGGGAGCTTGGCCGGGCCGATGGAACAGCCCGGGATGAGGGTCAGAACAAACAGCAGCGCAAAGAGGTGTTTCATGGGATGTCCGGGGAAGAATGTTTTGAGGTCCATAGCCTTGATGTCTTGGGTGGGCAAGCCGAACGGCGTTGCGCGAGTCTTGGAAATTAGGCATGAACGGATGCCCGTGTGCTCTAGCGTTGTCTTGCGAACGAACTCCCGGCCGGGCTAGGAGTCTTCTTCCAGGTCCTCGACGGCGCCCCAGACGATATGGCGTCCCACCATCTTAAGGAGTGGTTTCATGCGCGCACTGCTCGTTTTCGCCATGTTGGCGGCATTCGCTGTTCCGTCCTCTGCGGCCAAGCCTGTGGTCATAGGCGTGGTGTACAATCTCACAGGGACCATGGCCTCGATAGACGCACCCGGGCTGGAGGGGATGAAGCTCGCTGTGGAGCGCGTTAACCGCTCCGGCGGGGTGCTCGGGCGGCCGCTGGCCCTTGAAGTGCGCGATGGAGCCTCTGACCCGGAGCGCTGCCGTGAAGCCGCCAAGGAACTCACGCAGGCCGGGGTTTGCGCAATTGCGGGACTGAACGATTCGGACTCCGCCCTGGTGGCTGGCGAGGTTGCCACTCAGGCGCGCATCCCGTTCATCACGGCCGGCGCCACTCTCCCCACCCTGCCCCGCATGCTGGGGCCCTACTATTTCATGACCTGTTTCGGGGACGACGCCCAGGGCAAGGCCGTGGCCAAGTTCGTGCTGCGCCGCAAGAACATCCAGTCCATGTTCGTCCTGACGGACAGGGACTTCGCCTTCACCACGGCCCTGTCCGGGTATTTCACAAAGGGATACGTCACCCGCGGCGGAAACATCCCGGCTCGCCAGCACTTCTCTGCTGCCAGCCCCAACCCCCTTGGCGGAGCGCTGCCAGCCTGCCTGACGTCGGGCACATGCCAGGCGGTTTTCGTGTCGGGTGTCCCGGAAGATCTCGTTCCTTCGGTCACTGCCTTGCGTACAGCCGGGTACGCCGGCCCTATTTTCTCTGGGGACGGGTTTGACACCCCTCTCTTGTCCCAACTGGGCGACAAGGCGGCTTCAGGGATTTTCTTTTCCACCCATGTGTCGTACGACAGCCCGCGCCAGGAAGTGCGGCGGTTCGTGGCGGACTGGAAGGCATCTTGCGGAGCGGAGCCCGAGAGCGGTTTCGCGGCCCTGGGCTACGATACCGTGGGGCTTATCGCTGATGCGGTGCGCCGGGCCAAATCGTCCGAACCGGTCCAGGTACGCAGGGCCCTTTCAGCCACCAGGAAGTACTCCGGGGTAACGGGGGATATCAGTTACTCCGAACCCTTAAGTCCGCCGCTCAAACCCGTGATCATGGTGCGCTACGAGAACGGCAAACGGGAATTCGAGGCCGAGGTGCTTCCCTGACGGGAGTTTGTGGCGAAATTGCACAAGCTGCCCGCTGAGTTTGTGGAACGCAGGCATATCCCCGTTTCTCGCGGAAAAATAATCCTGAAAAAAACCAGTTTAAAGGCGATGGCGCGTTGACGGAAAGCGTACGCCTGTGGTAGGCCTCCCGCACTTGTGAAGCAATGCACGAGTACCGTGGTTGTCCGACCGCTCGCCGGGAAGGCGCCGGGGAGGTTGCGGTTGATCTTTAAGAAACGGGACAAAGGGACCTGGGAGGGCATCGAAAAGGCCGCCGTGATGGGCACCAACTTCGTTGCCCACACAATTGTTGGGCTGGTGTTCGGATACTACTGCGACAAGTGGTTCGACACGTCACCCTGGGGTCTTCTCTTCTGGCTGATCATGGGCATAATAGCGGGATTTCGCGTCATGTACCTGGACGCCATGAAGATGAGCAAGACCCAGTCCCTTGGTAACGCCCCAGAGGCTGCATCGGCGGATACGCCGGACGGAAAGGCCGAGCAAAAGAGAGGTCCGGGCGATGCGTAAGCTCCTGGACCAGCTTTTGGCCAAGGCCGGCTTCCATCACCTCGAAGGGCGCGCCCTGTTGCGAGACCAGATCGTGATGGCTCTGGTGACCAGCTTGACGGCCCTGGTGCTGTCCGGGCTGGGCACCTGGGGGGTGGCCTACTCCTGCGGAGCCTTTCTGGTCACGGTCAACTTCTGGTGGATGGTTCGTTTCGCCCAGGGGCTGCTCTCCAGCACCGCGGGAGCCGTGGGCGGGGCGTTTTTCAGGTTTTTCGTGCGCCTGGGCATCACGGGCGCGGGTTTGTATGTGATGATCGTGGAAGCCGGATGGCCGGTGTGGGCCATACTCACCGGCATGTCCACGGTAATGGTGACGATTTTGGTGTGGGGGGCCCTGAGACGGGCTGGGTCTAATAGCGCGAAGGAGGCCTAGGACATGGCTGGCGGGTTGGATCATCCAGTATTGTTTTTGGAGTTGGCGGCCAAGGGTGCGGGGCTTCAAATCCCCAACGAAGTTCTTTTCTCGTGGCTGGCCATTGCCGTTCTGGTCACCTTGGGGCTCATGACGTCCGCGAGTCTCAAGATGGTGCCGGGCGGTCTGCAAAATTTCTTCGAGTTCACCATTGGGGGACTCGAGAACTTCATTGTCGAGACAATGGGCGAAGACGGGCGCAAGGTCACCGCGGTTCTCGTGGCCATCTTCCTCTACATCTTGACCGGCAACTTCATGGGGCTGATTCCGGGCTTCGACTCGCCCACCAACAGCGTTAACCACAACGCCGCCATGGCCCTGTTCGTCTTCATCTATTACAACTACTGGGGCATTAGGAACTGGGGCCCCGGTTACATCAAGCACTTCATGGGCCCCATGCCCGCCCTGGCTCCGATGATGCTCATCCTCGAATTCATGAGCCACCTGGCCAGGCCCCTGTCGCTGACGCTTCGTCTGTTCGGCAACATCCGCGGTGAAGAACTGGTGCTGATCCTGCTCTTCATGCTGGCGCCCATCGCCGCCACGTTCCCGCTGTACTTCCTGTTCATGCTGGCCGACTTCATTCAGGCCTTCGTGTTCTTCATGCTGACCCTTGTCTACCTGAAGGGAGCTTTCGAACACGCCCACTAAAATCGGGGGAAATGGTCATCTGACCAAACAACATACTCTAATGAGGAGAATATCCATGCGTAAGACTCTGCTCACCGTCGTGAACACCATCGCCATGCTTGGCCTCGCTTCCCTTGCCTTCGCCGCTGACGGCGCCGGCTCCGTCGGCCCCATGGCCGCCATCGGTTCCGCCATCGGCATGGGCCTGGCCGCTCTGGGCTGCGGCATCGGTCAGGGCATCGGCGTGAAGGGCGCTTGCGAAGGCATGGCCCGCAACCCCGAGATCGGCGGCAAGCTGACCACCACCCTGATTCTGGGCCTGGCCTTCATCGAGTCCCTGGCCATTTACGCCCTGGTCGTCTGCCTGATCCTCATGTTCGTTAAGCCCCTGGGCGCCTAATTGCATTAAGTGCCGCCGGGAGGCCCCCACAGGGCCTCCCGGTTTTTTTTCCGGGCACGGCAACGCATCGAACAAAAAGCTTCGGTACCGTGAAAAGCGAGCACATCCCACGCGCCACAATCCAGCGGCTGGCCCTCTATGTCCAAGTGCTGGAGAGTTTCAGCCGGGAAGGATCAGAGGTTCTGTCTTCTGAAGTCCTGGCCAAGGCCTGCAACGTCAATCCATCCCAGATCCGTAAGGATCTCGCTTATTTTGGTGAGTTCGGCGTGCGTGGGGTCGGTTATTTCGTGCAGGACCTGATCAATTCCATCAAGCAGGCCCTGGGCGTGGACCGAGTCTGGAAGGCGGCATTGGTGGGAGTTGGCAACCTGGGCAAGGCGCTTTTGCGGCACCAGGATTTTCAGCGCCGGGGATTCCACATCATAGGCGCCTTCGATTGCGATCCCTTCAAGATTGGCGAGGAGGTCTCCGGCCTGGAGGTCATCTGCTCACGCCGCTTGAAGGAAAAAGTGGAAGAACTGGGCATCTCCATCGGGCTCATCACAACTCCGCCCGAGCGTGCTCAGCGCGCTGCCAACTATCTGGTTGACTCCGGCGTGCGCGGCATCATCAACTTCGCACCAGCCCGCATCAACGTGCCAGACAACGTGTATCTGGAATATGTGGACTTCTTCCATCATCTCTATGCCGTGGCTTTCAACTTGACCCTGGACAACCAGGAACGCTGAACCGCGCACCAGGACGACCGTCCAGCCCCGCCAAGGGAGCATCCCGCTCGCAGTTGCCTGGGCGCCGCCTTCCAGGAGCCCACATGCCCCGCCACGCAGTGCTGCTCACCGATTTCGGCCTTTCAGACCCGTATGCCGGCCAGATGAAGGGCGCGCTTCTTCGCCATTGTCCCGATACAATCCTGGTTGATTTGTGCCATCAGGTTGAACCCTACAATATTCTTCAAGCGGGATTTTTTCTGGCCGCCAGCCAGAACCACTTTCCTGAGGGAGCGGTGTTTCTTTCCGTGGTAGACCCTGGGGTGGGCGGCAACCGGCGGATTGTGCTCTTGGAGAAGTACCGCCAATACTTCCTGGCCCCGGACAACGGGTTGCTTACGTTCCTGCTGCACAAGGCGGGGGCGAGCCTGGTGCGTGACGTCACTCCCGCCTGGCGGGGGCGAGCCAGCGCCACGTTCCACGGCCGTGACCTCTTCGCCCCATTGGCCGCTCGCATCTTGTGCGGCACGGCAACGAGCGAATTGGGCGCGGAGATAAACCCTCATTCCTTGGTCCGTCTTCCCGAAGCAGAGCCCGAACGTACGGTCGATGGAGTGGATGCCGTGGTGCTCCATGTTGACCGGTTCGGGAACTGCCTGCTGAATCTCGATTCAGAAGATTGGGAAACAGTTGTTTTCAAAGGGAAACGACCTGCCCTGGCTTCACCGCATGAGGTTCCATTGCTTCCGGTACTGACGTACGAACGGCTGGAGCCTGGTCAGGTCGGAATCATCAAAGGAAGCCAGGGGTACCTGGAGCTGGCCATGAACCAGGATTCCGCTGCCCAGGCCCTGGATCTGGCTTGTGGAACCGCCGTATCCATACGCATCGAGAGGCGCTGATACACTATGCACCTGTGTGATTTTTTCAATGCCCTGTCGTTTCTCACCCGTTTCGGTCCTCCGAAAATTGTGAATCAGGAGGATTTTCCCGCGACTCTGTACTGGTTCCCCTTGGTCGGGCTTGTGGTGGGCGTTGTTTCCTTAACCCCGGCATTGGCGGGTCTTTTTTCGGAATACGCGTGGGTCCAGGGATGGATGGTGACGGGTATGAGTCTTTGGCTCACGCGGGGGCTGCATGCGGACGGACTGGCCGACATCGCCGATGCCTGGGGAAGCAGGGCGTGCGGGGACAGGTTCTGGACAATCCTGAAGGACAGCCGGTGCGGGCCATTCGGAGTGCTTGGCTTGGTAATGGCCTTGGTTGGGCAAATACTGGCTTTTGGAATTTTGTCGGGTCAGGGACGGCTGGGCGCGATCTGCTGGTGTTTTGTCCTGGGGCGATTCGTGAGTGTGGTTGTTCTGTGCCTGTGCAAAAATATGGCCCGGCCGGGATTGTCGTCACTGTTCGCACCCGGGGCTGGACCGAAGGTTTTTGCGGTCACCCTGGTCCAATCGTTGATCCTGGGTTTAGCCTTAAGTTCTCCCGGAGCAGTGTTCTGGGGGTTGGCAGCGGGTTGTCTGGTGACGTTCTTCCTGGTCCGCCTGGCCAGGCGGCAGCATGGCGTGAACGGCGATTTTCTGGGAGCGGCCATGGTGCTTGGAGAACTGGCGGGCGCTCTGGGCGCACTTGTTTGAAGCGTTTTCGAGCTCAAGATACTGCTAGAACGTATACTGAAATCCTCCGGCAACTTTCCAGGAATCCCTGGCAGCATTGACGAACCTGGGGGTCCAGATACTTTTCTGGAGCCCTCCGGCATGCGCCCATCCAGTTTCCACCACCAGCTTGAGGCCATGGTCCAGGGTCAAAGTGTGGTCGACATTCACACCTATCAGGTATTCGTTCACGCTTAAGTTTTCGTGGCTATCCCCTTAACTCCGCATAGGTGACAGGGGTGGCACTGGAGCAGGCCCTCAAGAGGCGGTCGAAGCCCTGCCCAGGCCAGAAACGGCGGTTGAATCGGTAGCAGAATTCATCGAGGTATTTTTGAAGATGCT
>JACQYS010000026.1 GCA_016208105.1 Desulfovibrio sp. | reverse complement strand
GCGGCACTGGGCACCGGAATTCTGACTCTTAACGGCGGCACGCTCCAGAACACCGCGACCTTCGCCTCCACCCGAAATGTAAGTCTGGGCGCGTCGGGCGGCACCATCAACAGCAGCGCTTCAACGACCCTCACCCTCTCAGGCGTGGTCTCGGGCACAGGCAACCTGACCAAAACCGGCACAGGTATTCTTATTCTCTCCGGGACAAACACGTACTCCGGCACAACCACCATCAGCGCCGGAACGCTCGCGATAGGCGCCGACAACGCCCTGGGCACGGGAGGGCTGACCCTCAACGGCGGCACGCTTGAGAACACAGCCACGTTTTCCTCCACCCGCAATGTGGCCCTGGGCGCATCAGGCGGCACCTTCAATACCGACGCCGCAACAACCCTCACCCTCTCAGGCGTGGTTTCCGGCACCAGCGCATTCACCAAGACCGGTACGGGCACGCTCGTCCTCTCCGGGACAAACACCTATTCCGGCACAACCACCGTCAGCGCGGGCACGCTCTCAGTTGCTGCCAACAGCAATCTCGGCACGGGAGCACTGGCACTCAACGGCGGCACATTGCAGACCACCGGCACGTTTTCCTCCACACGCGCCGTGAGCCTCGGCGCCTCAGGCGGCACCATCAACACCGGCACATCCACCACCCTGACTCTCTCGGGCGTCATCTCCGGTACCGGCAGCTTCACCAAGACCGGTTCAGGCACACTGACACTCACCGGAGCCAACACCTATTCCGGAGGGACAACCATCAATGCCGGAGTGGTGGTTACGAACGCCAGCAACAGGCTGGGCACAGGCGCAGTCACACTGAACAATGGTACGTTGGAGAGCACCGCGACCTTCACAGCCACAAACAACTTGGCCCTGGGTGAGCGCCAGCAACAGGCTGGGCACGGGGTCCCTGACTCTCGACGGCGGCACGCTTCAGAGCACCGCAGCATTCACCGCCAACCAGGCCGTTGCCCTGGGTGCTTCCGGCGGCACCATCAACACCGGGACCTTCGCCCTCAGCCTCTCAGGCGTCGTGTCAGGCTCGGGCAGCCTGACCAAAAACGGTACGGGCACTTTGACCCTCTCCGGAACCAACTCATATTCCGGAGGAACCACCGTCAGCGCGGGCGTACTGGCAATAAACTCGAGTAACTCCCTGGGCACGGGAGCTCTGACACTGAACGGCGCCACCCTGCAAAACACGGTCACGCTTTCTTCCGCAAACAACGTGACCCTGGGCGCTTCCGGAGGGACGATAAGCACCAACGCCTCCACTACCCTCACCCTCTCAGGCGTGGTCACAGGCACAGGGAATCTGACCAAGAGCGGCACAGGCATCCTGGCTCTCACCGGTTCCAACACATACTCTGGAACGACCACCGTCAGCGCCGGCACACTCGCGATTAATTCAGGCAATTCCCTTGGCGCGGGAGCGCTCACGCTAAACAGCGGGACCCTACAAAGCACAGCCACACTCTCCGCCGGGAACAACGTGAGCCTGGGCGCGTCAGGCGGTACCATCAACACCAACGCGGCCACCATCTTGACACTCTCCGGAGTTGTGTCAGGCACGGGCGCGCTCATTAAGGCTGGCACAGGCACGCTCGTCCTCTCAGGGGTCAATACCAACACTGGCGCGGTAACGATCAATGCAGGAACCCTTGCTGCCAACTCCAACAGCGCACTGGGAACTGGGGCACTTACAATAAACGGCGGCACGCTTGAAAACACCGCCACCTTCAGCACCAACCGAGCCGTCAGCCTCGGCGCGTCCGGAGCCACTTTCCTGACCGACGCGGGAACAACACTCACGCTGTCCGGAGTCATCTCGAGCACAGGGACACTTACCAAGAATGGTTCAGGCACTCTCACTCTTTCCGGAGCCAACACCTATACCGGCACGACCACAATCAATGCCGGCACCATCTCCATTGCTGCCACCAACGGAATAGGAACAGGCGCTCTGACGCTTAACGGCGGTACTCTCAACACTTCGGGTTCTTTCACCTCTACCCACCTCGTGAGTCTCGGCGCGTCAGGTGGTACGATCAATACCAACGCGGCCACCACCCTTACCCAGTCCGGAGTCGTCTCAGGCGCAGGGGCCCTGACTAAAACAGGTGCCGGCACGCTCACTCTCTCCGGGGTGAACACCTATTCCGGCGGGACCACAATCAACGCGGGAACCATCTCTATCGCGACATCCGACAATCGCCTCGGAACGGGCGGCCTGACATTTGACGGCGGAACCCTCAACACCACTAGCAATATTTCCTCCGCCAAAAACGTAAGCCTTGGCGCTTCTGGCGGTACGTTTGACACCAATGCGTCCACCACCCTGACCGAAACCGGTGTCATTTCCGGTACGGGTGCTCTGACAAAAAGCGGCTCCGGGACACTCGTTCTCTCCGGAGCCAATACGTATTCCGGGGCGACCTCCGTCACCGCGGGCATTCTTCGCTTGGGCGCCGCGAACTCCTTCTCATCCGCCTCCTCCCTCTCCTTGGCCAACACAGCCGGGGTGCAACTGGACCTGAACGGCTTCAGCCAGACCATTGGCGGTTTGAGCGGCGGCGGAGCCCTCGGCGGCAATGTGACTCTCGGTGCGGGGTCACTCACTGTGTCTGCAGGAACGAATTCCACCTATGCCGGCGTCATATCGGGCACGGGCGGATTTACCAAATCCGGCACGGGCACCCTCACTTTGAGCGGGATCAACACCTATACGGGTACGACCACCATGAGCGGAGGCATTCTGGCGGTAAGCGCCAGCAATGTTTTGGGTACGGGATCCTTGATCCTGAACGGTGGTACGCTTGAAAACACAGCCACGTTCAGCACAAGCCGTTTAGTGAATCTTGGGCTTTCCGGTGGAACTTTCCAGACGGATTTATCCACAACGCTTACACTGTCCGGCGTCATTTCCGGCTCCGGGATGTTAACGAAATCCGGGGCCGGAACACTGATTCTGTCTGGGACAAATACTTATTCCGGCGGAACCTCAATCAATGCAGGCACGTTGAGCGCCTCAAGCTGGGCCAACCTCGGAGGTTCCTCGAACGCTCTCATCTTTGGGGGAGGAACCCTTCTTGTCGCGGGCCAGGATGTTTTGCAGACTGAAGTGCCGATACCTGCGGCAGGAGTAACGTTCAATACGGCTTCTGGTGGAAGCCAAACGGTAACCGGAATCCTCGCTGGCTCGGGCGCGGTGACAGTTTCCGGTTCTGGGACCCTCACCCTTTCCGGAGTGAATACCTATACCGGCGGAACGATAATTAACGGGGGCACGCTTTCCATCGCCTCCGACGCCAACCTTGGCGGTGTGTCAGGCCCATTGGCGATGAACGGAGGGACCTTGCAGATTTCCGCCGATGTCACTTCCAACCGCAGCCTCACCCTCGGCACATCAGGGGGTACCCTCAATACGAATGGGAGTAATCTCACCCTGAACGGCGCCATTTCCGGCGAGGGCTCCCTGAACAAGGCCGGTTTTGGAACGCTGTACCTGCGGGGATCGAACACCTATTCCGGCGGGACCGATATAAGCGGCGGGGCGGTCAATATCATCTCGGATTCCAATCTCGGGGATTCGTCCGGGGGCGTTTCACTGAACGGCGGAACATTGCAGATTTCAGCCGACGTCTCGTCCGGTCGGACCTTCACCTTAAATTCCGGCGGCGGTTCCTTCGACACGAATGGCTCGACACTGACTCTCAACGGGGTGGTCACCGGTACGGGCATGCTGACCAAGGCCGGCGGAGGAACACTCGCTCTAACCGGCACCAATACCTACACCGGCGGGACATCCATCAACGGTGGGACACTCAGCATCATGAACGATGCCAATCTTGGGGCGGTCTCGGGCGCAGTGACCTTCAACGGAGGAATACTTCTCACGAACGCCGCCCTGACAACCTCCCGCTCCCTGTTCGTAAGCAGCGGAGGGGGCACGCTGGACAATGGCGGAAACGCCGTCACGCTCTCCGGGCAATTTGCCGGGGACGGTGCCTTCACCTTCGCCGGGACCGGGACAACACTATTCTCCGGCTCCGGCTCCGGCTACACCGGACAGGCTCTATTGGCTTCCGGCGTGCTCAAGGTGCTCGCTTCCTCAGCGATCGGGGGGACCTTAACCTCAAGCGTGGGGGCAACGGTCGGGGGTTACGGAACACTCGGAAACTTCACCAACAACGGGATAGTGTCTCCCGGAGGATCCATAGGTACCCTGAACCTGGCTGGCGACTACCTCCAGGCCTCCAGCGCCGTATACCTGAACGAGATCGATCCGTCCGGAAAGGGAGACCTGCTTAACGTAAGCGGGAAGGCACAGATAAACGGCGGACTGCTCATTGTGTCCGCTCCCATCGCCTATTACCCCACAGGCGCATCATGGCCGACCATACTGGCTGCGGGAAGCCAGACAGGAGCATTCGCAGCCGCCACCCAGGACTTCCCCTCGCTCATCTTGAGATTCCTGCCCGTGTCCACTTCCTCTGGAACCTTCACAGTGGCCTACCGGAATCCTTACGGTGCCTTTGCCACCAACTCTCGCGCAGCCTCTGCCGGGGAAGGCCTGAACCGTGGCGCATATTCGGCTTCAGGGACATTCGCAAACGACATCCTGGCCATGGACCTCTCGCCGCAAGCCGTCATAGCCAGTTCGCTTAATCAGATGCACCCTGAACCCTATGACGCATTCACCCAGACCGGCTTTGACGACGGCCGGTTGATAACGTCTTCGATTCAAGGCCGGATGCACAGCCTGCGCACGGGAGATTCCCAGGAAACGTTTATGAGCCCCTTTGACGTCGCCCCCACCGGGCTCATGGCCTTCAATGGATTAAAGCAGGGCACTCCCTTCGCAGCCTCGCTGGACCCCGCAAACAGGTGGGGAGTCTTTCTCCAGCCCTTCGGGATGACCGGCAGGCAGGGTTCGGATGGAGGTCGCACCGGCTACGGCTTCAACTCCTGGGGAATGCTCGGCGGGATGGACTACTCGTTTTCGAAGAATCTCTCTGCAGGTCTGTTCGGCGGTTATACTGGACGGAGCCTTACGCTGAATGCTCCCGCGAGCGGCAACGGCCGCACTGACACGGTAAGCTTCGGCGGTTTCGCGACTTGGTCCGGGAAGAATTGGTTCGCGGAGGGCTCGGTCCGGGGCGGAGTGGATTCCTACCAGGCCAAGAGAACTCTTTCGAGCCCCACAGGCTCGCTCAAGGCATCCTCATCCTGGAACGGGTGGAACCTCTTCGCCAACATTGGAGCTGGGTATGATTGGCACTTAAACGGCTGGATCCTGAGCCCAATCGGTTCTGTGGATTTCGCACGTATAGCCCAAAACGGATATGACGAAAGCGGTGCGGGTTCATTAGGGCTCACCGTGCATTCGCGCTCCGACTGCTCGCTACGCACCTCCATCGGAGCCAAGGTGGCACGCCCGATGGAATTCACTTGGGGCACCCTCATTCCCGAGCTCCGCATGACCTGGGGTCATGAGTGGCTGAGTTCAAGCAGGGACATAGCTGCGAATTTCCAGGGCTCCGCAACGTCGAACTTCACCACCAAAACCGTCCCCACTCCTTCGGACTGGGCCTCGGTCAGCGCGGGACTTACAGTGAAGCATTCCGAACGGCTCTCTGTTTCTGCAAGGATCAGCACTGACCTTTTCCGCAACGATTATAACGCGCTGGCAGGATCATTAAGTCTGAGGTATTCATTTTAACCTGAATTGGTTGAGCAAAGCTGGTCATTATTTCCTGAGGAGAGAGACCAAATGAAATTCCTTTCGATTCTTCCGGCGGTACTTGCCGTGTTCATTCTTACAGCCTGCCAAGCCGAGTCCGCGCAGGACGCTAAGCCGGAAACAAAGACTGAAACAAAGACAGAAGCAAAGACTGATGTGAGCCCTGCTCCCCGCATGGCCATCATAAGTTACAGGGATGTTCTCACAAGATGCGAACCAGGGGCCAAGATCGTCGGCGAGATTCAGAACAAATTCGCGGATCAGCGCATCCAGATGGGACTTCTGGAACAGGATATCAGAAAGCTTCAGGACGAGGTGAGAGGATCAGCGGTTAAAGGCCCCAAAGCGACGCTTTTACAGGACAAGATCCAGAAATTCACCGAGGAGGACCAAAAATTCCGCCAGGAAGTAAGCCTTGAGGAAAACCAACGTTTTGCGCCGCTCATTGAATCGGTCAACAAGGCACTTGTCGCCTATGCCAAGGAAAAGGGAATTTCGACGATCCAGGAACGGACTGCCTTCATCTTTTTTGAAAACAGCCTGGACATCACCGATGACATCATCAAGCGAGTCAACCAAGCCCAACCCGCTCAGCCCTGAAGCGTTAGAGGGCGGATATACTCCGCGGCGCAATGCCCTCCTTGGTCGCGAGGATACTTTTTAGCCTTCCCCGTCGTTTACCAACACGGCGATCGGTTCGCGAATCGAATGGATTTTCGCAAGACTTGTCAGCCGCTCCAGCATGTAGCCAGAGAGCTCAAGGCCCTTGGCTAGCATGAGAGAGCCCCTGTGCGTTCGCAGGTCCTCTGCCAGGATCATCCCTGGGACGAGCTCCTCACGGAGTACTTGGCGCAGGGAGTAGCCATCCTGGCGGAGCAGCACCCGCTCGAGTGCAGTAAGCAGTTCCTCCCCGTAGCGCTCTTTGCTCTGGGAGAGTTTGGCAGCCGCGTCTTCCTTGCCCAGTCCCTGTTGCAGCAGGTCATCAAATGCCTGGGCCAAGCTCAAAAGCTTGCCCCCCATGGACATGCCGGCCCCATCGCAGTCGCCCTGCAACTGGCAGGCGATTATCTGCCCTATTCCTTCCATGCGAGGGATGTTGCCCAAAAGGCTCACGGCCACGCTGATACTCATGTCGTAAATCTGCTGTTCCTCAGGGCTTAAAGGCTGCCCAGAGTACTTTTTGGACACGATGTCCTCGGGCACGCTCACGCACCCTATTTGCGAAAGCATGGCAGCCAGCTCGTATTTCCAAGCGCCCTGAAGGTTCAGTTCCTTGGCTAGGCCGTTCACGGTTCGCTTGATTCGCTCCGAACGGCCAAAAGCCTCGGGGTTCACAAGAGACAGAATCTCAGTAAGCATTTTGATGCTTCCCCAGAGGGTTCCTCTCAAAAGCTCTCTTTCCGCCGTTATGAGACGGTGCAGCTCCAACGCAGCGTCCAGGGCCCCCTTCATGGTGTCCGTGGAGCACGGTTTCGTCAAAAACCGAAAGACATGACCTTCGTTCACCGCCGCGATCGCAGAGTCCAAGTCGGCAAAACCGGTCAGCATGACCCGAACCGTGTTGGGAGCTTGCTCCTTTATCCTTGTCAGGAGCTCGATGCCATCCATGACTGGCATCTTGAAATCCGAAACGACCACCTTGAAAGGGCCCTGCTCCTTTATCATCCGCAGAGCCTCTTGCGGGCCCAGAGCAACCTCTACCGCGTAGTACTTGGACAGGGTTCTCCGAAAGGTGTCCAACACATGCTGGTCGTCATCGACGAAGAGTATCTTGTCTGGCATTCGTCCACCTTCCACCATGAGATGAGTTAGCCGGGCTTCATCGTAAAATGGCCAAGCCCGGTCCTTCCTTAAGCATTCTCGTTTTTTCACGGCCAATACAAGCCCATTGTCATGGCAAATATGAATTCCTTGCCGGCCTTGCCACGAAGAGGCTCCAGTTAGCCCAACTGGCACGCGGGCCACGCCAGGAGCACTCACGCCCTAATCGATTATCCACCATGGAATGTGCGGAACTATGTCCTGGGATCACTCTCGTCAGATTACGGTTGACGAAACATAGTCGCCTAAATATTAAACACCTAACAAGTTTGTTAGGCAACTAACAAACCACCGCCAACCCGCTGAGGCACTCGTGCTCATCACGCCTAGCTCTTTCTTGAAGCCGAGCCTGAAACACATGCTTTCGATTTGCTCGGCCGTTGGCCTCCCCTCATTCGAGGAGATATTCCATGCTCGACATCATCGTCGTGGCGGTTGACTCGTCCACAAACCAACAAGCGATCTTGGATCAGGCCGCGGAGTTGGCCATCCTCTCCGGAGCCAAAATCCACGTGGCATCCGTGGCAGACGCGACAGGAAGAGGAATCATGGCCGTTCATGCCACCTCCTCTGGGATGTTCAAGACCGTAGAGCATGAAGTGGGCGAAGTTCTACGAAAGGCATGTCGTCACCTGTCCGACCGGGGCGTCTCATGTCAGACACATTCTCTCAATGGCCTGGTGTCTGCACAGATAATAAGTCTCGCCAGCGAGCTAAAAGCCGACCTGATTCTCGTCGGACACCGCCATCTCACCTGGATACAGCGGTTTTTCGAAAATTCGGTTGGCCGCGACCTGCTCACCAACTCCCCCTGCAATGTGCTGGTCGTAATGGGAAGAAAGATTGAACAATGACGGTTTCAAGTCTATGACAAGCTACCAGACACCTCTGTAACCTACTGATGGCACGGAAAGGAGCATCACATGAATCCTCAAGGAAACCTCAGTACCGACAATGAAATCTTCTCATCTTCTTTGGAAGACAACATCCTCGTTATCAGGCAAAAAAGGCACCTCATCCATGTAACGCATGACATAAACAAGCTCTTTTCATTCTACGAGTATCTTGAATCCATGCTTGTATCCAAAGACATTAAAGCGCTGATCGTCTTTGGTGCTCCGGATACGGACGGCTTCGTTGAGTTTGGAAAAACCATGTGCAAGGCCGTACAACTCTCCCACAACAACAAACTCTTTGATAGATTCTTAAACGCAGTTAACAGACTCTTCATATCTCTTTCCACAATGAACTGCCTAACAATTTATGCTGTTAAAGGGCTTACATCCCTATTCCACCTGAACCTGAGCCTTGCTTACGACTATCGCATAGTTTCAGACAACTCATCTTTCGAAAATACAAATGCTGATATAGGAATCATAACAAAGGGAAGCGGATACTTTCTGCCTCGACTGCTTGGCGTTAAAAAAGCGACTGAAGTTTTGCAATGGAAGAGCTTCTCTGCCGAGGATGCTTTACAGCTTGGACTGATAGACAGGATTGTTCCGGAAACGAAACTGGAGGACGAGACTCTTCAATTTGCCCGGACGAGCCTGGAACACCCCATCTCCGCCATGCTGGGGGTGCGCAAGCTCCTGAAATGCGACCAGCAGGAGTTAAAACGCAGCCTCGATCTTGAGGACAAGCTCATCAAGGACCGGCTGGAATCCCCTGAATTCAAGCACGTGCTCGAAAAATACTGCCAACAGAAATTTGGCTGCAGTAGCGAGGAAATGCTCTCCGCCAGTTGAGAATTATGAGCGCCTCCATCGAGGCAAGCGTCATCCCGGATTATGCTGAGGCCTGGGATCCTTCTACGGTACGAAAAAAGGAGGGCGAGACGCGCTCTCCTGCAGGCTGCGGCCTTGCCCACCACGACAGCACCGGAATCACCATCAGGCGAACGTCGCTCCGATTCTATCTGGCACCATGTTTTAATGTGCGGCCCAGGGTCCAGGGCTACGGCGTCAGGAAACGCTCAGATGTTCGCTCTTGCCTATGGCCTCCGCCTTAATGCGATTCAGGGCGTCAGTAAGAGTGGGAATAACGTTCTCGCGGATATCCCCGGCCACAATGATGAACAGCAGGTCCTCCCCTGGGCGGAAAACTCCGGACTTGGCATGGGCCGTAACCGAGAAGATGCCTGGGCGCTGGGTGAGCTCCTCGCAGATGGATTTGATCTTTTCCTGGTCGGGGTGAACCTCCAGGCGATCCACCGCCTCGCTGCCCTTGCGTGACCAGGACCTGACTACTCCGTTATGAACCAGCAGCATGCCCACATTCTCGGTGAAGCCGGGTAGTTTTTTCAGTTCAGCGATAGCCTGAGAGATATCCATGAGCGCCTCCGGAGGATTGTTGGAGCTGGCGTGCTTGAAGCGGTTCCAAGCCGCACTGACCGTCCATACAGGCAGCAGCCTGGCGCGTCCAGAAAGCGAGGCTGTGGCGAGAGTTGGCCTCAAGAGAACTTTGTATCCTGCATTCCGAAGAAGAGGGTCCTCTTGCGGTTTATCAACAGCAGCGGCCATTGTCGGGCTGAGTTGTCTCCGGAGCGAAAAGATTATCGGCCAGATGCCTTGGCAGGATCGGGGTTCCTTTCATGAGTCCACTCCGCACCATGCCCATGAACCCGGCAAGGGGGGGGAAAGCCATTTATCCTTGTGCCTGACCATGAGCACGGCTGTCTCCAGTTCTCCATCCTCCCAGTTCAGCACGGCTAGTCGCCCAGCCGCTATATCATGGCGCACAGCCAATTCCGGCAGGATGCTGATACCCACCCCATCCATAATGCAACCGCGCAAGGCCGCAGCGCTGGAGAACTCCACTCCAGCCGCTGTCGCGACGCCTTTCTCCGAAAGCAGCCCTTCAAACATTTTCCGGTATGAGCAGTCCGCCTTGGAGAGGACAAGTGTTTCATCCCGCAGATCATCCGGGCCAACAAAAGCCCGCCCGGCAAGCCTGTGCCCTGGGGAAGCGACAAGTACCAATCGCTCCACTCCAAGCGCCTCAACGGTGAGATCACCCGCCCGAATGGAATCCACCATGAGGAAGGCCAAATCCGTCACCCCCTGGCGTAAGTCCTTTTCCAGGCCCTCCATTGTGCAGGCAGTGAAGCTTAACCGGACATTGGGAAACCTCTCCCTGAAATGCCGTATAACCCCGCCCATCCGGTAGGCGCACAAGGACTCGGGGACTCTGACCGTAAGCGAACCGCGCGCCTCGGCCTCGCCAGACACCCAGGCCCTGGCCTCATCCTCCAGATCGAGAATCTTGCGGGCGTAATCAAGTAAGCGCTCCCCTGCTTCAGTGAGCACCACGCGCCTTCCCAGACGCTCGAACAGCTTCACGCCAAGATCAGCCTCAATCGCGGCAATTCGCGCCGATACGGTAGACTGCGCCGCATGGAGCGCTTCTCCGGCCCGGTGAAAGCTCAAAAGCCCGGCCACAGCCACAAACGTTTTCAGATCCCGCAGTTCCATTGCTTTACCCCGCGTTCGCAAATTCCGATCAACCGCATCAAAAACTATCGTTAGACCAGATTGTAAGTAGTGATTAAACAATTATTCAGATCGGAAACGATGTCAACAAGACCGCGCATCGTGGTGATACCTGGGGAACGAGAGCAAAGGAGAATGAACATGAATAAGGAACAAGTGGAACAGCGAACCTATGATCTTTTTCAGGGCGGGCTCATCTGCTCTGAATCCGTCCTTACGGCTGTACTGGAAGCTTCCGGCGTTGTTCCCGACGACTTCTCTCCCAAAATAGCCACGGCTTTCGGAGGGGGTGTGGGGCGCTGCCGCGAGGAAATGTGCGGGGCGCTGGCAGGAGGACTCATCGCCTTGGGGATTCTTCAGGGCCGCGACAACGCTGGGGAGAGTTGGGACGATATCGCCGTAACGGCTTCTGAGTTCAGAGAAAGGGTCCAGGCCCTAACCGGACATACGCGCTGCAAGGATGTGCTTGATGCTCTTGGACCTCAGGAAAACCTTGAGAAGTGCAAGCGTTTCACTGCCAGCACGGCTGGAATCCTTCTCGAATTGCTCATAACGGCCGAGCCGATCGGTGTCCCTAAAGCCTGTGGCTGCTGCGCTGCAAAGAACTAATTGAATCCATTACTTCGGAGGAATGAACCATGAGTTGTGAAAAAGCTTCCTTAGCGTCTCCGTCCACTTGTGGCAGCCGCTATGAGACAGTGAGCATCCTTAAGCCTACCAAAACCTGCCAGCTCTGTGAGGACTTCGCCTCTCGAGAGGCTGTCAAGCCGGTGGCCATCATGTGCTGTGAAGGGTCGTGCCTGCGGGGGGAGATTGCCCGGCAAGCGTCAAACATCCTCTGCCACAACCTGGAGCGAGACAAAACCGTACGCATCTGCCTGGGCGGAGCTTTCACCAAGAACACCGGGCAGCGTGCCTTGGTTCGTAACGCACCCCGGGTCATCGCCATGGAGGGCTGCTTTTTGAAGTGCGCCACACGCATGATGCAGGGAGTTCTGGATGACCTGGAACCCGAAGTGATCATAACGGACTCTTTAATCGACTTTGACCGCAATCTCTTCAGCGCCGACGAAATGCCCGAGGTGGAGATCATGAGACACGCGCTCTCTGTAGCGGAAAAGATCGCCGCTGAGCTTGGTGAATCGAAGCGGGGCAGAACTACCGGCGAGACATGTCACGCCTGCTCCGGCTAGCTCGAAAACGAGTACCACGCTGGGTCGGTTATCGTGAGGCCGGATGAGAGGACCTCACGCTGATGGAGATCGCGCCGGCATGAAAAAAGGGACTTACGACCATTTTGTCGTAAGTCCCTAACTTTCTTTGGCGTCCCCAAGGGGATTTGAACCCCTGTTATCGGCGTGAAAGGGCATGCCCTCGATCGCCAGGATGCCTCGCCCGCCAAGAATACCGCCAGATAACAGCACATGGGGAGACATCGGGATGCACCCGGATACATGGTTGGGGATATCCACTGGGATACCCATAGGGGTCTTGCATAAGCTTCGCACGCATACGAGATGGCCTGCCGGTCTGGAGCAACTTCGAAGCTCATCCGGCTAATCTCATTCTTTGAAGCGGTAACCCACTCCAGTCTCAGTGTGCAGATGCCTGGGGCGAGCCGTGTCCTTCTCAATCTTCTGGCGCAGCTTATGGACGTGGATGCGCACGTAATGCTCCTGACCCTGGCTGTGTTTACCCCAGACCTCCCGCAGGAGTTGGCTATGGGTAACGACCTTGCCAGAGTGGCGCACCAGAAAGGCCAGCAGCTTAAATTCGGTGGGTGTCAGATGGACGTCTTCTCCTTCCAAAGTTACCACATGTCCTTCCAGATCGATGGATAAGTTCCCAAATTGGAGCAGAGAGGCCTGAGGCGCATCTTGAGCTGCGCCACGCCTGAGAAGAGCCCGGATTCGAGCAGCCAATTCACCCAGAGAGAACGGTTTTGTCAGATAGTCGCTCGCCCCTTTATCCAGGGCGGACACTTTGTCTTGCTCCTGTCCGCGCGCGGAAAGGACGATCACGCGCGCCCTGCTCCAGGGGGGCAAACTCTCTAACACCTCATTGCCGTCCATATCCGGAAGGCCGAGGTCCAGAAGAATAACCTCCGGTTCATGGGATGAGGCCAGAGCCAGAGCTTCACGGCCGGTTCTGGCGTCAAGTACTGCGTACCCTTCCGATTCAAGGAAGGGGCGTAGGAAGCGTAGAATAGCCGACTCGTCGTCAACGGTCAGGATTGTAGTTTTTACGTTGCTCATGCAGAGGAAGTGTCAGTGTGAAACGCGCACCGCCGGATACGTTGTTCGAAGCGGCAATAGTCCCTCCATGGGCCTTGGCCACTGCTCTGCAGATCGCCAGCCCAAGGCCATATCCTTCCGATCCAGTCCTGTCGCCCCGCTGGAAGCGTTCAAAGAGTTTGTCATGGTCACCGTCCGGGAGTCCCGGACCAGAGTCACTGACAACTATGACCGCATCCGTCTTGCGAACCGAAGCTGTAACTGCGATCTCGGTTCCCTCCTGCGTGTATTTGACGGCGTTTTCAAGTAGATTCATGAAGAACTGTTCCATAAGCACGGCGTCCATGGGAATCGCGGGCATGTCCCGGGGAATGTCCACCTTGACGATGTGGCTCGCCAGTAGAGCGTCAAGACGGGCAAGAGCGCTGCCAACCACTTCTTCCAGCGGCAAAGGTGTGAGCTCTGGGACGACAGCTCCTGATTCAAGGGCAGCTATGCGAAGCAGGTTGTCCACTAGTCGCCCCAACCGGGATGCCTCGTTGACGATGTTCTCTTCCAGAGCTCTGCGTACATCCAGGCCCGCGCTCTCGCCGAGTGCCATGAGGCTTTCCGCCGAGCCCAAAATGGCAGCCAACGGGGTTCTGAAGTCGTGAGTCACCGTCGAAAGAAGAGCAGCGCGCAGTTTCTCACGCTCAGCTTCCACAAGTATGCTCCTCGCTTTTTCTTCAAGCCTGTCGACGTCGAGGGCTAAGGCTGTCTGATGCACCACTGCGTCCAACAATCGCTGCTTGTCGGGTGGCAAGAGCATGTTGCGGGCATCATCGTCCTTTGGCCGCAACCCTATGACGCCAAGCGTCCCTTCCGCTCCAGGCAATGGCAGAAAGAGGGTCCCGGAATCGGCAAGAGTCTGTGTCGAGAAACCTGCTGCCCTGCCGTTGTCGTACACCCACTGGGCCACCCCCACATCCTTTTCCGTCAATGCCTCTTGGTCGGTCGGCAGGAATGCTTCGGAGATTCTTCCGTCTTTGCCTGGCATCATAACCAACGTCGTACTGTAGAAAACTCTGGAGATGTGCTCGCGCGCCACGCTGATGAGATTGTTGGTGCCCCTGGTCGCGGCCAATTGCCTCGAGAGCCCCGCCAGTTCCGAAGCCTGCCGTTCTAGCTGCCCGGCGCTGTCGGCCTGTGCCTTGATCCGAGAGGCCATCCCGCCGATGACCAGGGCCACAAGGAACATTACCGCAAACGTGACTAGATAGGTCACGTCAGTGACCGCGAAGCTAAAGCGCGGCGGAACGAAACAGAAGTCGAAGGCCAGGACGCTTAAGATCGAAGCCAGCACAGAAGTTCGCCTGGGCAGCCAAACCGCCACAGCCATTACCCCGAGTAGGTAGACCATGATCAGGTTGGCCAATTCAAAATGGGAATACATGCCGAAACACACGGCTGTGCTCAAACCTACCACTCCGACCGATGCGGCGTATTGCTTCCAATGCAGGTTCTGGGGTTTCACGCGTTTAGCGGAGCTCGAGAGGCCTTTTGTGTCCTGTCCCTTGATCACATGGACATCGATCTCTTCGGAGAGGCGCACCAACTGATCCACAGGGCTGCCCTTCAGGAAGTCCAAGAGTCCCCATCCGACGGGTTTTCCTATCACGATGCGAGTAATATTGTGCTGACGGGCAAAACCAACGATAAGCCGGGCTACTTCTCCCCCGGGCATGATGTGGGTTTCGGCCCCAAGTTCCCTGGCCAGTTCCAGGTTGGCAAGTGCTCTGGCCGTCATGACCCCTTCGGGTTTTTGTTGGATGTAGAGAGCGTGCCAGGAGGCATGGTACCCGTCCGCCAGTCTCTTGGCGGCGCGTACAAGAGTGGCCGAGGTGGGCGATGGTCCCACGCAGACAAGGATACGCTCTGCCGTTGGCCAAGTGGTATGGATAGAGTGACCCTGCCGGTACACCAATACCTCGGTGTTCACCCGGTTGGCTGTGGAACGAAGCGCCAATTCCCGTAGCGCGTTCAGATTTCCGGATCGGAAGAAGTTTTCACCCGCCCATTCGGCCTGTTTAGGTAGGTAGACTTTGCCTTCGCTCAAACGCTGGCGGAGATCTTCTGGAGGGAGGTCCACCAGTATCACAGATTCCGCGCGCTCCAATACTGCGTCGGGTACTGTTTCATGGACGCGCACCCCGGTTATCTGAGCGACAACGTCGTTTAGGCTCTCCAGGTGTTGGACATTGAGGGTGGTCCACACGTCTAGGCCGTGCTCGAGCAGCTCTTCCACGTCCTGCCAGCGTTTTGGATGGCGCGAGCCAGGAACATTGGTGTGGGCCAGTTCGTCCACCAAGATGAGTGCCGGTCGTCTGGCCAAAGCCTCGTCCAAGTCAAATTCCTTAAGCTCGTGCCCTTTATAGTTGATGCTTTTGCGTGGAAGGACAGACATCCCATACATAAGAGCTTCCGTGTCCTCGCGACCGTGTGTCTCCACAATACCGGCCAGGAGGTCGAGCCCCTCGGACATCTTGAGGCGCGCTGCCTCAAGCATGGCATAGGTCTTTCCGACCCCTGGGCACATGCCAAGGAATATCCTCAGCCGCCCTCGTTGTTTCTCGGCCTCCTCCCGCTGGACCATGGCCAGCAGGGCGTCAGGATCCGGACGCTGATCGTCGTCTCTCATGCTCGGTCCTTACTCTTTCTTTGGCAGGGCATCCAGATCGAGGTTGAGTTCGAGCACATTTACTCTTGCTTCGCCCCAGAATCCCCAGAGCCGGCCCTGGGTGTGCTTCTCGACCAGTGCAGACACTGCCTCATGAGTCATGCCTCGTGCCTTGGCCACCCTGTCGGCTTGGTAGTTCGCCGCCTCGGGGGAAATATGCGGGTCTAAGCCGCTACCTGAAGTCGTGACCATATCTATTGGAAAATTGCCTCCTCCATTTGCGTCAGCAAGCCTTTTCACCCTATCCGCCACAGCCTCTGCCAGAGCTGGATTGGAAGGCCCGAGGTTTGAGCCTGATGAGGACTCGGCGTTGTATTCATAAGGTGAAGTGGCTGACGGTCTGCCCTTGAAGTACCCCTCGGAATCAAAATGCTGACCGATCAAACTGGACCCGACAACGACCCCGTTGCTCTCAACAAGGCTTCCTCCTGCCGGGACGGGAAAGATCGTCTTGCCCAGACCGGTCATGGCCAGCGGATAGACCAGCCCGGTTATGATCGTCATCCAAAAGAGCATCAGGACGGCAGGCTTTAACTGTTTTATGATGGTTAAATACATTGTAGGCTCCTACGCCCAGCCAAGGGCGGAAATGATCAGATCGATGAGCTTGATCCCCGCGAAGGGCACCAGAAGCCCCCCAACACCGTAGATCAGCAGGTTGCGGCGCAGGGCCACAGCCGCAGGCACAGGGATGTATTTCACCCCTTTAAGCGCCAGGGGGATCAGGCAGATGATCACCAGGGCGTTGAACACCACAGCCGAAAGTACGGCGGATTTAGGTGTGGCAAGACCCATCACGTCAAGCACCCCAAGCTGCGGGTATATGCCTGCGAATACAGCGGGGATGATGGCAAAGTATTTGGCGATGTCGTTCGAAATACTGAAGGTTGTGAGCGAACCGCGCGTCATAAGCAGCTGTTTGCCGATGGCCACCACTTCGAGAAGCTTCGTGGGGTTGGAGTCCAGGTCCACCATGTTCCCGGCCTCTTTGGCCGCCTGGGTTCCGGAGTTCATAGCCACGCCCACGTCGGCCTGAGCCAAGGCCGGTGCGTCGTTGGTTCCATCGCCGGTCATGGCCACCATCTTGCCTTCGGCCTGATACTGGCGGATGCGAGCAAGCTTTGCCTCTGGAGTTGCCTCCGCGAGGAAATCGTCCACACCTGCTTCGGCCGCGATAGCCGCTGCCGTGAGAGGATTGTCGCCGGTGACCATGATGGTTTTGATGCCCATGGCGCGCAGTTCTGCGAAGCGTTCCTTGATACCCCCTTTCACGATATCCTTGAGCCAAACAACACCGAGCGGTCTGCCGTTTTCGGACACCACCAGGGGAGTACCACCGGATTTGGCCACTTCATGGATGAAGCCGTCGAGTTCAGTTGGAATTATTTCTCCGGACTGTTCGGCCAAAGCCTTGATGGCGTCGGGAGCACCCTTACGCAAAGATCGGCCAGGCAAGTTAACTCCCGAAAGCCTGGTTTGTGCAGTGAAAGGCACGAATGTGGCTCCAAGATCATGCAGTTCATGCCCCCTAATGCCGAAGCGCTCCTTGGCAAGCACCACGATGGAGCGCCCTTCCGGGGTCTCGTCAGCCAGGGAAGCCAGTTGAGCCGTTTCGGCCAATGCACGTTCGTCAACTCCTTTCACGGGCAGGAACGCCGCAGCCTGTCGATTTCCCAGAGTTATGGTGCCGGTTTTGTCCAACAGCAGAACATCCACGTCGCCTGCTGCCTCCACAGCGCGCCCTGATGTGGCTATGACGCCAGATTGGATAAGGCGGTCCATGCCTGCGATACCGATGGCCGAAAGCAACCCGCCGATCGTAGTGGGAGCCAGACAGACAAACAGAGCGGTCAGAGCGGTAATGGTCACCACCACACCCTGGCCTGAGAGTTCCACAGCAAAAGCGGACATGGGCCTCAGCGTCACACAGACCACCAGGAAGATCAGGGTCAGTGAAGCCAGCAGAATATTGAGCGCGATCTCATTGGGGGTCTTGCGGCGCTTGGCTCCCTCCACCAACGAGATCATGCGATCAAGGAAAGTTTCACCGGACTCGGCGGCCACCCTGAACACCAACCAATCTGAGAGCAGGCGCGTACCTCCGGTAACGGCGCTGCGGTCTCCTCCAGCTTCGCGGATAACGGGTGCGCTCTCGCCAGTAATGGCGGATTCATCCACGGATGCGATACCCTCCACGATCTCGCCGTCCGAGGGGATGGTGTCTCCTGCTTCCACCAGCACGAGATCACCACGGTGCAGTGTTTTGGCCGCGACATTGGCGAAAGGGGAATCACGCCTGGGATGAATCAATTTTTTCGCCGATACGTCTTGGCGCAGACCGCGCAGAGCAGCAGCCTGCGCCTTGCCTCTTCCTTCGGCCATGGCCTCTGCGAAATTGGCGAAGAGAACCGTCGCCCAAAGCCAGGCGGAAATGGAGGCAACAAACCCGAAAGGAGCCTCTCCCTTGCCCAGGTAAGCCTGAACAGCCAACAGGGTGGTCAGAATGGAACCTACATACACCGTGAACATAACGGGGTTGCGGGCCTGCCGGGCCGGGGCCAGCTTGCGAAAACAGTCTACCAGAGCTTGCCTTACGATCGCCGGATCGGACATTGGACGTTTCTTCTTGTCCTTGGACATGATTGAAACCTCTTATTTAATAAGCGCAAGGTGTTCGGCCACAGGACCAAGCGCCAGGGCCGGGACGAAGGTGAGCGCACCCACAACAAGAACCACAGCCATCAGAAGGCCAACAAAGATAGGACCATGTGTCGGGAGGGTACCGGGTCCTTCCTGCAGGCGTTTCTTGCCCGCCAGTGAACCGGCCAGGGCCAGTACGGGGATAATGAGCCAATAGCGAGAACCGAACATGGCCACTGCACCTGCTATGGTCCAGAAGGGCGAGGTAGCGGTGAGCCCCGCGAAGGCACTACCGTTATTGTTGCCCATGGAAGAGAAGGCATAGAGAACTTCGCTGAATCCGTGTGGGCCAGTGTTTGATATTGCCTCAGGTGGCCCGATGACGCATGCCAGAGCAGTTCCCATGAGGCATAAAAACGGAGGAATGAGGATGACCAGGGCGGCCATTTTGGTTTCGAAAGGCTCGATCTTTTTGCCCAGATACTCGGGAGTGCGTCCTACCATAAGCCCGGCGACGAATACGGCCACCACAGCAAAGATAAGCATGCCGTAGAGCCCTGATCCGACACCGCCATACACCACTTCGCCCAACTGCATGAGGAGCATGGGCCACATGCCACCAAGGGGGGTGAAGCTGTCGTGCATGGAGTTCACCGATCCGTTTGAGGCAGCAGTTGTCGCCGCCGCCCATAGGGCCGATCCGGCCACCCCGAAGCGTACTTCCTTGCCCTCAAGACTTGGTACTCCCTGCGCCCCTGCTTGCGATAAGAGAGTGTTGGGCTGAGATTCGGCTTGGATGGTCAGCCAGGCAAAAACGGCAAAGAGAATGGTCATGGCCGCCAAAACAGCCACTCCCTGCCGTCTGTCGCCCACCATCACGCCGAAAGCATGGCATAGCGCAGCCGGGATGAGCAGGATGGCCAGCATCTCCAGTAAATTCGTCAAAGGCGTTGGATTCTCCAGGGGGTGAGCGGAGTTGGCGTTGTAGTATCCGCCACCGTTGGTCCCGAGCTGCTTGATGGCAACCTGGGAGGCAACTGGACCAAGCGCTATGGTCTGGTCCTTCTGGATTGCGGGTTCGGTTTTGGGCTTGCCCGACTCATCCAGAACAGGCTTACCCACTTCATCTAACACGGGTTTGTCGTAGGTCATCGGCTCTATAAGTTTGAAGGAAGCTTGGCCTTCTAAAGTCTGGGGCACTCCTTGCCATACGAGGACCAAAGCAAGGATCAGCGAAAGGGGAAGAAGCACGTAAAGCGTGGAGCGGGTCAAATCTTTCCAGAAATTACCCAGCTTGTCTGTCTCGCGCCGAGCCAACCCCCTGATGAGTGCGGCCATGACCGCCATACCTGTGGCTGCGGAGACGAAGTTCTGCACGGTAAGAGCCACCATCTGAGTAAGATGGCTCATGGTGGTTTCGCCGCTGTACGCCTGCCAGTTGGTGTTCGTGGCGAAGCTCACGGCCGTGTTGAAGGCCACGAACGGGTCCACGCTGGGCACCACGGCCGGATTCAGCGGCAGCAGACCTTGAAGCCTCTGTATGGCGTACACCGCCAAAAGCCCTGTGGCGTTAAAGAGTACCACGGCCACGGCGTATGTCTTCCAATTCATCTCTTCGGAAGCATCCACACCGCTTAACCGGTAGAGAAGGCGTTCAAAAGGGCCAAGGACCTTGTCCAGGCCGAAGGGTTCGTCCAGGTAAACCCTGGCGATGTAGAGCCCCAAAGGCCAGGATGCTCCCATTAGAACGGCCAGAAAAAAGACGTATTGTATTAAGCTATTGGTGCTCATTCGAACCACTCCGGTTTGCACAGAGCCGCAAGAAGGTACACGAACAACGCAGCTGCGATGCTTAGTGCCAGCCCGTCCATGGCTATTTCCCCTCCAGACGGGATACGACGCCGATCAATCCGAATAGAGCGAAAACCAGGGCCAGGATGATGAAGACGAAGAGAATGTCCATCGGAACCTCCGGTGAGAGTCGATGGAGAAGAGATAAGCTTTGATGTGTTAACAGGGTGTAAAAATCGCTGGTGTAAGCGTAAACGAATTATCAAAGTAGGAATGGGGGAATCAGGCGGCTAAGCTTTACCAAACACCTGACTCCCCATCACGTACCGCGAATGGCGATAGCTACTTCTTCTTGTTCTTCGTTCGTCCGCTCAAGTGGTGCGTAGGCATTTCTTTCCAGACGCGGCCATCCAGTTGACTTCCCGTCTTCTTCTTGTTTGTTCCGCCCCACTGCTTGAAGAAGAACTTCACGCCTGCCTGAACGCACTGGTCACGAAGGTCGCGTACCCAGTCGATCTGCATAGGGCGAGCTCCAGGGCCTGACTCTCCCCCCACGATTACCCAGTGAATGTCTGCCAAGTTAATGTTGGGGAGAGGACCGAGGAGGGGCTCCAGGGAGAGGAACCTGACAGCCGCTGGAGTCGCGCGTAAATGGTCGATGCGGTGAACATAGTTTTGGCTCTCGACCGTGACGCCCTGCCAGATGTTGCGGGGCCACTCAAGGGCCGGAGCCAGCTGAAGGAGACGCTCTGAGCGCTTTGTGAGCCCCTGGAAGAGGTGCTGGGGGCAGTCAGCCATCATCTCAAATGTCCTGCCGATGAACTCCTCCGGCACATCCTCGTGGAAGGTATCGGACATAGAGTTCAGGAAGAACATGCGACCGGCCTTCATTCTTGCCGGTTTCGCCAGCTCCTCGGGATGGAGCGTCAGGTTGAAGCCGTTAGCGTACTTCTCGGGGTGCAGGCTCATCATACGGGTTGTCATACGCTTGGCGTAGCAATGAGCGCAGCCTGGGCTGATCTGGGTGCAGCCGGTAAGAATGTTGAGAGTGGACTGGGTCCATTCGATTTTGGACATGGTGATGTCCTCCTTAAAATGAGATGACGCTCATCTATCCAAAGGAGAACCTGCCGTTCATGAGGGTTAAAGTAGATGTTAACCTCCCAGAGATCACCTGACGAGTGCTGCCGGGGGACGTGACCCGCTGGCTTATCCTTTTGGTCATGACCAAACTGACCAGTGTGGCCAGCACCGTAATGGCCCGGCCCCTGGCATCCTTACCCCCTGTTATTTGCTCGAAGCTGGACGGAGCATGGCAGCCTTGCCGTTATCGAAGACAAAGGACGGGCAGCTCTTCGGCGTGCTCCGGTTTGGGCACTCCACGATCTCGCAGAACATGCACTGATTTGTGCTGGCCTCTCTGTATAGTTCAAGTCTCATGTGACATCCCCTTTGGCCTAGGTTGTATTGTGATTCTGTCCGCCATGGCCGTAAAAAGGCATTTTTGAAAACAGCGGAATAAAATCACTATGGCCATAATCATGTTATGCTTATCTAGGCCGTCGGAATGACAAGGAGGGGTTTAACTTTCTCGCCGTTCATAGAGAAATAATCATGTAGGATGTCCCCCACTCCGCCTCGAGATCCATGTTGACGAGCATGATCGAGGCGGCCTGAAAGCGCCGAGTCTCAAACGGAGACCAGGGGGAACAGGAACGCTAGCATTCGGCTAAGAGCTTTCGGGCAATGTCTCCTTATAGATGAGAAGGGGGTATCGAGAGATACCCCCAGAACCACTTTTTCTTAGGCAATGAGCTTCACTCAACTACCATCCAACTACACTAGTACGAATGGAGGGGAGGGGAACGGGTCAGCCCCTCCGTCCTCCAAACTGGCCAGGATGGCCATTATGGCCACTTGTCCGATAGGCGGAGGCGCGGCGGCCTCCCCCTATCTTTATGCATCACAGATGGAGCAGAGCCCCGCCGAGTGGGCGGGGTAGTCATGTGTTATTCGAACGGAATACCCAGCATCTCGCAGAATTCTTCGTCGCTCAGCTTCGGAGATGGCTCTTCTGCCGGGCGATTACGCATCCACTCCTCGAATTCCTCACCAAACGGATTACCTTTACGATAAGGCCTATCCGGATCGCTAGAGACCAGGACAGGGGTTGTGTCCGTGGTTGGGCATCCTGCAAATGGCGGCACAAATGGCTTAACAGCGTGTTGATTTTCTCCACGAAACATCCGACCATCCTTCCACGAGAAGGAGGATGCCAATGGGTCTTGGTCGACAAGCCGAACGACAGAACGCCATGTGGATCAGCTGCGATTTGATCCCCAAATCCCGAG